>NZ_JBEYIW010000009.1:0-263434 GCF_040636045.1 Rhodococcus sp. NPDC006774
GTGCCGACGACGAGAATCGATGGCGCTGAGCCGGATCCACCCCGGTGCGTTGCCGACGTAGTAACTCGTATCGACCTCGACGGCCCCTGAGGGCACTCGACCACACCACTGCGCGTCAGCGCACCGCGCTGGTGCCGGTCAGCGCCTGCCCGATCACCAGTTGATGGACCTCGGACGTGCCCTCGTAGGTGAGGACGGATTCGAGGTTGTTGGCGTGACGGAGCACCGGGTATTCCAGCGTGATTCCGTTGGCGGCCAGAATCGTTCGGCATTCACGTGCGATCTTGATGGCCTCGCGGACGTTGTTGAGCTTGCCGAGTGACACTCGCTCGCCCGGCAGTTCGCCCTTGTCCTTGAGTCGACCCAGATGCAGAGCGAGCAGTTGGCCCTTGCCGAGTTCGAGAGCCATGTTGGCGAGCTTGGCCTGGGTGAGCTGGTAGCCGGCGAGTGGCTTGTCGAACACCGCGCGGGTCTTGGAGTACTCGACGGCCGATTCGATGCAGTCCCGCGCCGCGCCCATCGCGCCGAAGACGATGCCGAAGCGCGCCTCGTTGAGGCAACTCAGGGGTCCGCGCAGACCGCGGGCCTCGGGCAGCATCGCGTCTGCGGGGAGTCGGACGTCGTCGAACACCAACTCGCCGGTGATCGACGCACGCAGCGACAGCTTCTTCTTGACCGTGTTGGCGGTGAATCCCGGTGTGTCGGTGGGGACGACGAATCCGCGGATCTTGTCGTCGGTCTGTGCCCACACCACGGCGACGTCGGCGACGGGTCCGTTGGTGATCCACATCTTGCTGCCGTTGAGGATCCAGTCGTCACCGTCGCGCTTGGCGCGGGTGAGCATGCCGCCGGGGTTCGATCCGTAATCGGCCTCGGTGAGCCCGAAACAGCCGATCAGCGATCCCTCGGCCATCCCCGGAAGCCACTGCTGCTTCTGCTCCTCGGAGCCGTACTTCCAGATGGCGAACATCGCCAGCGACCCCTGCACCGAGACCAGCGAACGGATACCGGAGTCGATCGCTTCGAGCTCGAGGCAGGCCAGGCCGTACGCCGTCGCCGAGGTTCCGGCGCAGCCGTAGCCCTCCAGGTGCATGCCGAGCAGGCCGAGCGAGCCCAGCTCCTTGGCCAGTTCGCGCACCGGAACCGTGCCTTCGTCGAACCAGTCGGCGATGTGCGGCCGGATGCGCTCGTTACCGAACTTGCGGACGGTGTCCCGGATCTGCCGCTCCTCGTCGTCGAGGAGTGAATCGATCGCGAACAGTTCGTCGACGCTCTGGGAGTTGGCCACGGTGCCTCTTTCCGCTGGGGGTTGTCTTCGCAGGTTACCCACGACCCCGCCGGGCGACGCAGGCCGATTAGGGTGGAGGACATGAGTGAGCAGCGCAGCAAGGCAGACAACACCTCCTGGCAGGGCTTTTCCACCAAGGCGGTTCACGCCGGCTACGAGCCGGATCCGCTGACCGGCGCGGTGAACGTGCCGATCTATGCCAGCTCCACCTTCGCCCAGGACGGCGTGGGCGGGATGCGCAGCGGATTCGAGTACGCACGTACCGGCAACCCGACGCGTCGGCCGCTCGAAGCCAATCTCGCGGCCATCGAGTCCGGCACCTACGGGCGCGCGTTCTCCTCGGGCATGGCGGCCACGGACTGCCTGCTGCGCTCGGCGCTGCGTCCCGGTGACCACCTCGTCATCCCCAACGACGCCTACGGCGGCACGTACCGATTGATCGACAAGGTCTTCACGCAGTGGGGCATCGAGTACTCGGTTGCCGCAGTGTCGGACGTCGACGAGGTCCGTGCGGCGATGCGTCCGAACACCAAGCTCGTCTGGGTCGAGACGCCCACCAACCCGCTGCTCAACGTCGGTGACATCGAGGCTCTCTCGGGCGTCGCGCACGAGGGCGGGGCCAAGCTCGTCGTCGACAACACCTTCGCCTCTCCGTATCTGCAGCAGCCGCTGAGCCTCGGTGCCGACGTGGTGCTGCACTCGACCACCAAGTACATCGGCGGACACTCCGATGTGGTGGGCGGCGCACTGGTCACCGACAGCGAAGAACTCGATACGGCGTTCGCGTTCCTGCAGAACGGCGCGGGCGGCGTTCCCGGACCGTTCGACGCATTCCTGACCTTGCGCGGCATCAAGACTCTCGCGTTGCGGATGGAGCGACACAGCGACAACGCCGAGAAGATCGTCGAATTCCTCGACGGCCATCCGGCCATCTCGCAGGTCATCTACCCCGGGCTCGAATCCCACCCGTCCCACGCGGTCGCCGCGAAGCAGATGCGACGCTTCGGCGGAATGGTCTCGGTGCGTCTGGCCGGTGGCAAGCAGGCCGCACTCGACTTCTGCGCGAAGACCGAAATCTTCACTCTCGCCGAATCCTTGGGCGGCGTCGAATCGTTGATCGAACACCCCGGCGCGATGACCCATGCGTCGACGGCCGGTTCGTTGCTCGAGGTGCCCGACGATCTGGTGCGGCTGTCGGTCGGCATCGAGGACGGTGCCGATCTGGTCGGTGACGTCGAGCAAGCGCTGGCATGATCGTCGCACTGATCGACTCGGGCCTGGGGATGCTTCCGACGGCTGCGCGGCTACGACAAGCGCGCCCCGAGCTCGATCTGGTGCTGATGATGGACCCCGACAACGCTCCGTGGGGACCCAAGCCGGACGGTTGGGTCGTCGACCGGGTGGTCGGCACAGCGCAGCATGCAGTCGAACTCGGTGCCGAGGTGGTTGTGCTTCCGTGCAACACCGCCAGTGTGACGGCGCTGAGCCATGTCCGGGCCGCGCTCGGTGACACGATTCCGGTGGTGGGTACCGTCCCGGCGATCAAACCCGCTGCAGCGGTGAGTGATCGGATCGCGATCTGGGCGACGGCGGCCACGACCGCCAGCGCCTATCAGGGGCGTCTGATCGAGCAGTTCGCCTCGCACCGAACGGTGACGAGTGTGGCGTGCCACGGTCTGGCGGATTCGATCGATCGCGGTGATGTTCGCGGGATCGGTGCGGCCATCGCCGCGGCCGTGGCAGCCACGCCCACGGACGTCGACTCGATCGTGCTGGGGTGCACGCACTACCCGCTGGTGTCGGCCGAGATCGTCTCGCAGCTGCCGAGCGGCATCACGATGTTCGACAGCGCAGAGGCAGTGGCCAACCAGACGGTGCGACGCGTCGACGAAGTAGGTTCCAGCGGTTCGGGAACCGGACGTGTATCGGTGTGGTTGAGCGGAATCGAGGGCGGTTTGCCCGCGAGCGCGCAGCGGTACCGCGAAGGACAGCTGCTGCTCGACGGTCTGGGAGCACACCGACTCTGAGTCGTCGGGAATGCGAGACTTTCCGACGCGTTGTCCTTCACTGAGGTAACGGTCGCTGCGGTGGAGGGACAACACATGGTCGACGTGGACGTGCGGGGTAGTGCAGGAAGGACTGCGGTGAGGATGCCGCACCGATACGCCTTCTGGGTGGTCGGTACCGCCTTCATCGTGCTGATGGCGTCCTCGGCAGCACCGTCACCGTTGTACCCGGTCTACCAGCAGTCCTGGGGATTCAGCGCGATCACGCTCACGGTCATCTTCGCCGTGTACGCCCTTGCTCTGCTGCTCACGTTGCTCACCGTCGGTAGTTTGTCGGACCACATCGGGCGTAAACCGATTCTGATCGCGTCGCTGTTGCTGCTGATCGTCGGCCTGGTGTTGTTCATCGTCGCCGACAGCGTGCCGCTTCTCATCGCGGCGCGCGTCGTGCAGGGGATTGCTGCCGGTGCGGCTACGGGTGCGATGAGTGCGGCCATCATCGATCTGCAGCCCAACGTCTCCACCGGGCCGTTGCTCAGCAGTGTGGCCCCATCGTTCGGCCTGGCGGCCGGGGCGCTCGGTGCCGGGTTGCTGGTGCAGTTGGCACCGGCACCGGAGATCCTCGTGTTCGCCCTGTTGATCGGCGCGGCGTCGGTTCTCACGGTGGCACTGCTGTTCGTGCCCGAGACCTCGGCGTTGCGCGGCTTCGATTCCCGGCGTCATCTCGCGTCGACGCTGCTGCCGAGGGCATCGATGCCGAAATCGGTCCGGGCACCCTTCGTCGTCATCGCTCCCGCGCTGTTCGCCACCTGGTCCCTCGGCGGGTTCCATCTCTCGCTGGGGCCGTCGATCATCGGCACCGTCTTCGGTATCGACAACCACATCGTGGGCGGGTTGGAGATCTTCGCACTGTTCGGTTCCGGTTCGATAGCAGCTGCCGTGGTGCGCAACGGATTTCCTCGCCGGGTGATGATGATCGGTGCGTCTGTGCTCGCAATCGGTGTGGCGCTGACCTTGGTTTCGGTCCAGATCGGCTCGATCGGGCTGTACTTCGTCGGTGCTGTCATCGCCGGGTCGGGTTGGGGAGCAACATTTCTCGGCGCGATGCGTACGCTCGGTGCCCTGGTCCCCGCCGCGGAGCGAGGCGGGGTCTTCGCCACGACATTCGTCATCAGCTACCTCGCCTTCAGCGTGCCCGCCGTGGTCGCAGGACTGGCCGTACACCGACTGGGGCTCAGCACGACGGTGGAACTGTACGGAGGATTCGTCATCACGCTCGCGCTGATCTCGGTTCTCGGATTCTCGCTGGCGCAGCGGCGAGATCGGTAGTGCGCCAGAGTCCGTGAGTCTTCCTCTGCCGAGGGTGAGCGAGTACTCCTACCCGATCGGGTAGTTCGGTCGGGTCGTTGGCAGGGTTCCCGCCTCGAGGTGTTCCCACGCGGTGCAGGGCAGTGGAGTGTGTTCACCAGTGAGACGCCGATCACAAAAGAAGGCGTCTTGTCACTCACACTCACCGAGGAGACACCGATGGTCATCGAGCTCAACCAGATCTGGGAATTCCCCATCAAGGAGTTTCACCCGCTGCCGCGCGCCAAGCTGGGAGTCGGCGCCCACGACATGATCGGTGTCGAGGCCAAGGAACTCGGGTTCAAGCGCTCTCTGCTCGTCACCACCGGACTGCGCGGTTCCGGAATCATCGAGGAACTGATCGGCAAGATCGAGTACCAGGGCGTCGAGGTGGTCCTCTACGACAAGGTCGAGTCCAACCCCAAGGACTACAACGTCATGGACGGTGCCGCGCTCTACCAGAAGGAGAAGTGCGACAGCGTCATCTCCGTCGGTGGTGGCTCGAGCCACGACGCAGCCAAGGGCATCCGCGTCGTCGTCGCCCACGACGGCCGCAACATCAACGAGTTCGAGGGCTTCTCCAAGTCCACGAACAAGCAGAACCCGCCGCACATCGCGGTATCCACCACTGCCGGAACAGGGTCGGAGACGTCCTGGGCCTACGTCATCACCGATACCTCGGACATGGAGAAGCCGCACAAGTGGCTGGCCTTCGACGAGGCGTCGACACCGACTCTGGCTTTGGACGATCCGCTGCTGTACTACACCTGCCCCCAGCAGTGGACCGCGTTCTGTGGCTTCGACGTCCTTGCACACGGTGCCGAGCCGTACGTCTCGCGTCTGGATTTCGCGCCGTCGCTGGGTAACGCGATCTACTCGATCGGTCTGGTGTCCAAGCACCTCCGCGAGGCCGTGTACGACCCGGGCAACCTGAAGGCCCGTGAGGGCATGATGAACGCTCAGTACATCGCGACACAGGCGTTCAACTCCGGCGGACTCGGTGTCATCCACTCGATCTCGCACGCGATCAGCGCGTTCTACGACAGCGCCCACGGCCTGAACAACGCCATCGCATTGCCGCGCGTGTGGGAGTACAACCTGCCCTCGCGCTACGAGCGCTATGCCGAAATCGCTGTGGCCATGGGCGTCGACACGAAGAACATGACCACCGTGCAGGCAGCCGATGCTGCCGTGGAAGCCGCCATCAGGCTCGCCAAGGACGTCGGCATTCCCGACAACTTCGGATCGATCCGTTCCGCGACGTACGACAAGAACCGGATGAACACCGGAAAGTACGCGGGTAAGGGCGACGTCATCAAGGGCGACGAGAAGTCGGTTCTGAAGATCTCCGAGCACATCCAGGAGGACTGGTGCACCCCGGGCAACCCCCGTGAGGTCACCGTCGAGTCGATGATTCCCGTCGTTTCTCACGCGATCAACGAGTCGTACTAACCGCCACCCATGTGAGCGGAACTTCGTAGCAGGGTACGAGGTTCCGCTCACATGCGGCGCAGCCGCCTTCCGAAGGGACACACATGACCTCGCTGTCGACAGTGCGTAGCGACGACACCGGCACCGTTCGATTCACCGACGCGGCTCATCTGCAGCGCGCGCTCGGCGAGCAGGACTACATCGCCGACGACGACCTCGCCACCGTGGTGCATCTGGCGACAGCACTCGATCGCCCGCTCCTGCTCGAAGGCCCTGCGGGCGTGGGCAAGACCGAGCTGGCCAAGTCCCTCGCCGCGGCGAGCGGACGCAAGCTGGTTCGGCTGCAGTGCTACGAGGGCCTCGACGACAACCGGGCCCTCTACGAGTGGGACTACGCCAAGCAACTGCTGCACGTGCAGATGCTGCGCGAGCACATCGGTGCGCTCACCCAGCATGTCACCGATATCGACGACGCCTCGAAGATGCTCGCCGCCAAAGACTTCGGTCTCTACTCCGAGCCGTTCCTCGCCGTACGCCCCCTGCTGGAGTCGGTGCTTTCGGAGGAGCCGGTGGTGCTTCTGGTCGACGAGGTCGATCGCACCGAGGAGTCCATGGAGGCGTTGCTGCTCGAGGTTCTGGCGGAGAAGCAGGTGACCATCCCCGAGGTGGGTACGTTCACCGCGCGCAGCGATCCGTGGGTGATATTGACCTCCAACGACACTCGCGAGCTGTCCTCGGCGCTCAAGCGTCGCTGCCTGCACTTTCACCTCGACTACCCGACGGCCTCGCGCGAACGTGAGATCGTCACCGCTCGCGCTCCCGAGGTGCCCGCACACATCGTGGCCGAGATCGTGGCACTGGCAACAGAATTGCGAGAGCTACCGCTCCGCAAGAGCCCGTCCATCTCGGAGGTGATCGACGCGGCCCGCATCGCGTCGGTCCTCGGACACACCGACGACACCCGCAAGTATCTGCTCGCCGCGCTGGTCAAGTACTCCTCGGACATGAAGATCGCGCTGGCCGGACCGGTAGCAGAAACATCCTCTGCAGCAACGTCACTCGGCACGGTCGTCAACACGACCGCGACGGCTTTCCGAGGGCACGGTGGACGCGACAAGGGCGGCATCGGAATACGACGATGACTGCTGTACAGCCGTTCACGCCGTCGGTAGTACTCGATGTGTTGGCAGCAGTCTTCGGCCGGACGCTCAGGCGCTTCGGAGTGGCGGCGTCGCCGGCCGAGGTCATCGAGGTACGACGCGTCCTCGGTCTCCTCGGGGGCCGTGACCTCACGATTCTGCGTGCCGCACTGCGCGCGACGTGTGCCAAGTACGACCACGAACAGCACGGTTTCGATCTCGCCTTCGAGTCGATGTTCGAGGCCCCCATCGACAGTGCTGTGGACGAGCATCGTTCGTCCGTGGGTGCGCAGGTCGCGGGCGGACTTCCGACGGACCTGGACGTGGGAGCGGATCAGGAGGCCGCCAAGTACGCCGAGTACAACGAGCGTGCCGTCGAGATCGGGGATCTGCTCGATGCCCCGGAAGCGGACAAGGGCTTCAACCCCCACAAGGACGACGACGACATCAGCCTCTCGTCCGAGGATCACGATCTGTCGATCGACACCGACGGCGACATGGGACGGCGGGGCGTCACCTACACCGTCGACCTAGAGCGGTCCGGATCCACGGCGGCAGGGGAGTTGGCGTCGAGCACCAGTGGAGCGGTTGCGGGACAGCTGAACTGGGAAGATCCGGCGAGCATCCTGGCGTGGTTCGATGCCTACGATCCGAGTGGCGTCTACGGCGACGGGGATGATTACGGTCCGCTGAGTGCAGCGATGCTCGACCGCATCACCGATGCCGTCGAAGCCTTCGTCGCAGCGCTGGGGGATCTGACCGGGACGATGTCGTCACCGGCGCCGGACGACGGTGCCGCGCAGGCGATCGGCCGGCACGCCGAGATCGAGCGCGCGAGTCACGAAGTGCTCAAACACATGCGGGGCACTCCTCGCCCTCGGCCGCGCGAACATTCACGCGGCCCGCTCGACATGCGGCGCACAGTCCGGTCCAGTCTGCGTACCGACGGCATCCCCTTCCGTCTGGTGACGAAAACTCCTGTACCCGGCAGGGTTCGACTGCTGGTGTTGGCGGACGTGTCGTTGTCGGTTCGGCCCATCACCGCGTTCACGTTGAGGCTCGCGCAAGCCATGCATGCGCGCGCACACCGATGCACGGTGATGGGGTTCGTCGACGCACCGGTGGACGTGACGACCACCCTGCTCGGCAGCACCGGCGACGGCGCACTCGCTGCCGTGCTCGCCGATGCGCGACTGGACCTGGAAGCGAGCAGCGATTACGGCAGAACCTTTGCGGACCTGTTGGACTCGCACGGGGACGTGCTGGACAAGCGGACGGCCGTGATCGTCGTGGGGGACGGCCGGTGCAACGGACGCCCGTCCGGACTCGAAGCGTTGGAGAAAATTCGGTCCAAGGTCCATCGGATCGCGTGGATCACCCCCGAAGCTCGTCGCTACTGGGCGCAGGCAGCGTGCTCGATGGAGGAGTACGAGCAGATCTGCGACCGGGTCGTGGTTGCGAGGGACGGGGAACAGCTGACTGCGCAGGCAGCCGAACTGGGGCATGCGCTGTCGTGACCTGACCGAGTGCACCGTGGACCTACCCGATCGGGTAGGTCCCAACCTGGCCGGGCGCTGGTGGGATCGAACCGGCCACGCCCGTAAGGTTGTAACCTGAATCACAGGTCCGGATATTTTCGGACCGAAGGACAGCGAGGGTGAGAACGGTGGACCAGGCAGCTACTGCGGACGTCGGCAAGGCGCTGCACGACCTCGATGCCCAGCGCAGCCGGACCGAGGCACCTCGAGTTCTCAAGTTCCATGCACCCGAGATCGTGTTCGGTCCGGATTCTCTGGGGGAGGTCGCGCACGCGACACGTCGTCTCGGTGGGGTACGGCCGATGCTCGTCACCGACTCGGGGTTGCTCGACAGTGGCTGGGCGGGACAGTTGGTCGACCTGCTGGTTGCGCAGGGCCTCGAACCCCAGGTCTGGAGTGCGTTGACACCCAACCCCAAGGACTTCGAGATCGAGGCCGGGCATGGCTACTACGCCGACTACGGCTGCGATGTGCTGGTGGCGATCGGCGGAGGATCGGTCATGGATGCGGCCAAGGGGATTGCCATCCTCGCCGGAAACGGTGGCAGAATTCTCGACTACGAGGGCGTCGATCAGGCCACGCGGCCGATTCCGCCTCTGGTGATGGTGCCGACGACCTCCGGCACCGGGGCCGACGTCTCTCAGTTCTGCATCGTCACCGATACGGCACGCTCGACCAAGATCACCATTCTCGGCCGTGCCCTCGTTCCGGACATCACCGTGATCGATCCGATGTTGCTGACCACGATGCCCGAATGGCTCAACGCCGCAACCGGTTTGGATGCCCTCACGCACGGGATCGAGGCATTCGTCTCCCTCGGTCACAACCAGCTCACCGACCATCACGCGCTTCGAGCCATCACCATGGTGATGTCGCAACTGGCCCGCACCATCGACGAACCTACCGACATGGTTGCCCGCGGATCGATGGCGCAGGCAAGTCTGGAAGCAGGTCTGGCGTTCACCAACGCGATCCTCGGTGCCACGCACGCCATGAGCCATCAGGTGGGTGGCCTGCTCGACCTGCCGCACGGGGTGATCAACGGGGTACTGCTGCCACACGTCATCCGCTTCAACGCCGCAGAGGATCCGTTACCGTACGTCGCCATCGCGACGAGCCTCGGACTACCCGAGGGTAGGGCAAGGCCGGAGGAGGCCGCCATGGCCGTCGCGGACCGGGTCGATCGCCTTGCACGTCAGGTCGGTGTCCCTACCGGTCTTGCGCAGATCGGTGTCAGCGAGACCGACTTGGATGTGTTGGCGACCAACGCATTACGGGACGCCTGTATGTCCACCAATCCGCGCTCGGCCACGCACCGCGAAATGGTCGATCTGTTCAGGAGTGCGCTGTGACATCCGGGCCCGACCTGTCGCTGCTGACGGGACTGCGCTCGGGTAAGAACACGTTCTACCCCCAGTATCGCGGCGCGGCAGAACGTCTGGAGCGTGTCGTCTATGCGCTGGAACTGATTTCGCGGGCGCTGGTGCGCACGGTCGACGGTCCGGAAACGCTGGTGTGCGCTGTGGCCGAGGCCGCCCGCGCCCATCTGAGTGCCCGCTGGGTCGTGTTCGCTCTCGCCGACGGCGCTCTCCCGGACGCCGGTCCTCGCCGCCTGGTGCTCGGACCCGACGCCACACCGTTTCTGGTCGACAACGTGGAGGGGCCACCGTTGCCGGACGATGTCGTCGACTGCCTCGAGTCGATTCGAAAGTCGACGTGCGGCGACGGGCAGACCCCGGTGATCTCTGCTCATCACGCGTTCGTGCCGATCGCGTTCGACGGCGGTGTCGTGGGCGCGTTCGCCGCCTGGACAGGAGAGCAGCGGGTGCTCGACGCCACCGACGCCGCGGTGTTGAGCATCCTCGCCAGTCAAACGGCTGTGGCTCTGCAGAATTCGGCGCTCTTTCAGAGTCGGCGGCAGTTGCTCGAGCGCACCGAGAACGCATACGCCCAGGCGAACCGCACAGCGGCCGATCTCGCAGCCCGCAATGCCGAACTGTTGCTGACGCAGCGGCAACTGGGTGCCGCACATCGGCATCAGGTCCTCGACGACGAACGGCACCGCATCGCTCGCGAACTGCACGACAGCGTTACCCAGGCCGTGTTGTCGGCGGGTATGCAGATCGAAGTGTGTCGCAGCGACATCTCGGCCGAGGAGCGTGGGGACAGGTTGGATCTGGCCAAGGATCTGACGCGTCGAGCCGTCGAACAGCTGCGGTCGGCGATCTACGCACTCAATCACCCTCAGGACGCCGATCGGACGTCGCTGCCCGAGATGCTCGAGCAGCTCTCGGTGGTTCACATGCCGGACGAGTTGCAGGTGTCGTTGCGGGTGGAGGGAACTCCGGTCGAGCTCAGCAGCGAATGCGAGCACGCCCTTCTGCGCATCGCCGGTGAGGCACTGTTCAACACTGCGGTGCACGCGCATGCGTCGCGAGCGATTCTCAGACTGACCTACTCGTCCGATCAGGTGCAGTTGTCGATAGCCGACGACGGTGACGGCGATCCGGCCCATCTGCGGATGATGCTGCATCTGTCCGAGTCCACCGACGTCGACGGTCGGCATCGGGGATTGGCGAACATGGCGGCCCGTACCCGTGAACACGGTGGTGTCTTCGAGATCAGACGTGCCCGTACCGGGGGAGTGCGTGTGGCAGCACGCATTCCGTTCCAGAGACAATCCGAGAAGGGCCGAGAACAGTGAGCGTTCCGACGGTACGTACGGGCATGGGGCAGGTGGCCGCACCCACGGTCCGCATCGTGCTGGTCGACGATCATGCGATTCTGCGCGACGGGTTACGGTCGGTGCTCGAACGTGAGTCCGACCTGACGATCGTGGGGGAGGCGTCGACGCGGGAGGAGGGCTTGGCCGTCGTCGCGCGGGTGGAGCCCGACATCGTGCTGATGGACCTCAAGCTCTCGGCCAGCTCGGATTACGAGGGCTTGGCTCTGTGCGCACAACTGGCCAAGGCGCACAACGGGATCGGATTGCTGGTGCTCACGACCTTCCTCGACGACCGACTCGTGGTGGAGGCCGTGCACGCGGGAGCGCGGGGCTACGTGGTCAAGGACGTCGACACCACCGAGTTGGTTCGCGCGATCCGCGCCGTCTCGCGAGGTGAGAGCGCCTTCGACTCGCGGAGCGCCTCGGCCGTCGTTCGTTCTCTCAACGGCACGCCGAGCAGTATCGAGCGCCTGACCGAGCGTGAACTCGAAGTGCTTCGTCTCCTGGCAACGGGATTGTCCAACAACATGATCGGAACCAGACTCTTCATCTCGGCGACAACCGTCAAATTTCACGTCAGCAACATCATGCGCAAGCTCGCGGTGTCGAGACGAGCCGAGGCCGTGTACGCGGCGAGCAAGCAGGGTTTGATCTGAGCGACGACCGATGAGGCACCGAGCGCAAAGTAGACGGCGCTCCGCGTCCTGTTCGGCGCGTTCGGGAGGTGCAGGCTTCGGATAACACACACCAGTGATATCCATGCCGAGGAGCACCCATGACCGTTCAGGAAGACACACGCCCAGACGACGCTCCCACGGATCGCCCCACGGAGCTCACCGTTCTCGGGGCCTGCGGCCAGGACTGTCCGGACTCCTGCTCGATGGTGGTCACCGTCGCGGACGGTGTGGCGACCAGCGTCAGCGGTAGCAAAACCAACCCGTACACCAACGGTGGGCTGTGCGTGAAGGTGGACAATTACCTGGACAAGGTCTACAGCCCCGATCGAGTTCTGTACCCGCTCAAACGGTCCGGACCCAAAGGCTCCGGCCGCTTCGAGCGAATCTCGTGGGACGAGGCCGTGGCCACCATCGCGGAGAAGTTCACCGCCATCGCCGAGGAATTCGGTCCGGAAGCGATCATGCCGTGCAACTACCTCGGCACCCAGGGGATCACGCAGGGGCTCAACGTCGGGGACGCATTCTTCAACCGCCTCGGCGCGACGGTCGCCGAGCGCACCTACTGCGACGCCGGCTCGTGCACTGCCTACGCGATGACGGTCGGCGACACGGCGGGCGTCGACCCCGAAAGCTTCGTCCATTCCAAGTTCATCCTGATCTGGGCGTCGAACATCATGAGCACCAATCTGCACCTCTGGCCGTATGTGGCCGAGGCGAAGAAGCGCGGTGCCAAGGTCGTGGTGATCGATCCGGTCAAGACCAGAACCGCGAAGGCTGCAAGTTGGTACATCCCCATCCGGCCCGGCACCGACGGCGCACTCGCACTGGCGATGATGCACGTGATCATCGACGAGGGACTGACGGACGCCGACTACATCGAGCAGCACACCATCGGCTTCGACGAGTTGGCCGAGCGCGTACAGCAATACACCCCGCAGTGGGCATCGGAGGAGACGGGCATTGCCGTCGAGGACATCTACACGTTGGCAAGGGAATACGCGCAGAGTCAGCCGTCCGTGATTCGTATCGGCGTCGCGATCGAGCGCAGTGCCGGTGGTGGACAGAGCGTTCGGGCCATTTCGTGTCTCCCCTCGTTGGTGGGGGCGTGGCGCAAGCCCGGTGGAGGAATTCTCCAACTACCCCTGTGGGCATTCCCGGTCAACTGGCCCGAATTCCTGCAGACGGATCTGCAGACTCCGGGTACTCGCGTGATCAATCTGTACCAGCTCGGCGAAGCACTGACCGGCGGGCTGAATCTGGATACGCCACTCAAGGGCCTGATGGTCTACAACTCGAATCCGGTGGTGGTGTGCCCCGATCAGAAGCGGATGATCGACGGGCTCAGCCGCGAGGATCTGTTCACCGTCGTCAGCGACCATTTCATCACCGACACAGCCGATTACGCGGACATCATCCTGCCTGCCACCACTCAGCTCGAGCAGGACGACATCAATTTCTCGTGGGGCCACCTGTTCGTCACCTACAACAACCGTTCGATCGAGCCGATGGGTGAAGCAGTCCCCAACACCGAGATGTTCCGGCGATTGGCCAAGGCAATGGGGTTCACCGAGCCGGTGTTCTCCCGAACCGACGAAGAGCTCATCGGTCTCGCCTACGACTGGAATGCCCCGGCGATGGAGGGCATCACCATCGAGTCGCTCAAACGGCTCGGCTGGCAGAGACTCAATCTGCCCGGTCCCGACGAGTACGCGCCCCACGCCGACGGAAATTTCAGGACCCCTTCCGGCAAAACGGAATTCCTGTCCTCGGCAGCGGCGGGCGGCAACTTCGTTCTTCCTCTGTTCCGGCAGGGCTCGAACGATCACCAACCGGGCCAGCCGGTCGATCCGCTGCCGCACTACATCGCGCCCCGCGAATCGCTGCGCACCAACCCCGAACTGGCGCAGAAGTATCCGCTCAACCTGCTGACTCCCAAGTCGCACGCCTATCTGAATTCGAGCTTCGGGAATTTGGACATGCATCGCAAGGTGCAGAAGGAGCCGACATTGCTCATCAACCCAGTCGATGCCGAGCGTCGGGGAATCGCGTCGGGGGATGTGGTGCGGGTCTTCAACGATCGTGGAGAGTTCACCGTTGTTGCCAAGCCGGACAAGACGGTCATGGAGGGCGTCACGGTCTGTGCGATGGGCGCGTGGCGCAAGAACATGCTGTCGCTGTCCACTCCGGCTTCGCTGAACCCGACCGTGTTCGCAGACCTCGGAAACGCCCCGACGTTCTCCGACACCCTCGTCGAAGTGCGACCACTCGACGCCTGATCATCGTCACCACTACGAACAAGAGGATTTCGCCATGGCCTACGTCGTCACCGAAGCGTGCATCGACCTACTCGACAAGGCATGCACCGAGGAGTGCCCCGTCGACTGCATCTACGAGGGCGCTCGGATGATGTACATCAATCCCGACGAGTGCGTCGACTGCGGAAAGTGCATGCCCGCGTGCCCGAACGACGCGATCTTCTGGGAACACAAGATCCCGGACGAGCAGAAGCACTTCGTCGACATCGCAGTCGAGTTCTGCGAGGACGCCGAGGCCTCCGGCGGCGCGGAGGATCTCGGGCCGGTCGGGCACGACCATCCGACGATCGACGAAGTGGCGAAGAAGTGAGTGACACAACGGTTTCCGAGTGTGACCTGATCATCGTCGGAGCCGGCCCGGCAGGGCTCTACGGTGCCTACTACGCGGGCTTCCGAGGACTGACGGTCACCGTCGTCGATGCCCTGCCACACCCCGGCGGCCAACTGGCCGCGCTGTACCCGGAGAAGAAGATCTTCGACGTCGCGGGCTTCCCGGCGATCAAGGCGCAACATCTGGTCGACGCACTGGTCGAGCAAGCCGAGCAGGCGAGACCGACGTATCTGATGGGACACGTCGCGACCGAGCTCGAGGAGTTCGAGGACTCCGTTCGCATCACCACCGACAAGGGTGCCACCGTCGTCGCGAAGGCCGTACTGGTGGCAGCGGGGATCGGGAAGTTCACGCCGAGGCCGCTGCCCGCCGGGTCGGAGTTTCACGACCGCGGGTTACGGTATTTCGTGCCCAGGCTGAACGATCTGGCCGGCGAACACGTGATGATCGTGGGCGGCGGTGATTCGGCGGTGGATTGGGCACTGAGCTTGGAGCCGATCGCAAAATCGGTCGTACTGGTGCACCGGCGCAACGACTTTCGAGCGCACGCCCACAGTCTGGGTCTGCTCGAGCGGTCGAGTGTCGATGTTCTCACTCCGTTCGAGGTCGAGGAGATCGCAGGCGAGGACGCTGTCGAATCGGTGACGATCGTCGACGGTGCCGGGGTGGAGCGGCGACAGCTGGCGGTGTCGAGTGTGGTTGCCGCACTGGGATTCAAGGCGGCGCTCGGACCCATCGCAACGTGGGGGTTGGACAAGTACCAACGCGACATCGCCGTCGACCGAACGATGCGCACCAACCGGAGGCGAGTGTTCGCGGTGGGTGACGTTGCCGGACACGAGGACAAGGTCAAATTGATCGCGGTCGGCTTCGCGGAGGCAGCCACCGCGGTCAATCACATCGCTCCGCTGGTGGACGGCTCGGCACCGATCGTGCCGGGGCACTCGAGCGACTCGATTCACTGACCCCAGCGGGTCCTACGGGTCAGTGAGGTCGCATCGAGCGGGTGATCGCTCGTGGGTCGTCCGAGTGGGCGCACGCAGCGGCGCGGTACTGACGGGGGCTCATGCCGTATTGCTCGCGGAATGCCCGGCTGAACACGGCGAGGTCCGCAAATCCCCACCGTCGACTGATCTGCCCGAGAGAACGGTCGGCCGAGATGCTGGCGATGATCTCACGACGGCACCGCTCGAGCCGCTTGACGCGGATGCTGCGGGCCACCGTCGTGCCACTGGCGGCGAAGACGCGGTGAAGTTGTCGGGTCGAGACGAGCATCGCCGCCGCGACCGCGCCGGGCGAGAGCTCGGGGTCCGCGAGATGATCGTCGATGTACCGCTGTGCCGACCGCACGAGTGCTGCGGTAGGGGAGTCGATCGTCGGGTTGGTGGTGGTGTTGCGGGCGATCACGCTGACCAGATCTCCGACCTCGTCGGCTATCGCCTGGGCACCGGAGGCACCGAGTGCCGAGCGGGTCGACCCCAGGTCGTGCAGAAATCGTCCGAGGAGGCCGCTGAAGCCGGCCGACCCGTCGAAGGCCATGGCTGTCATGTCGCTGGACTCGCGGTCGTCGAGTCGAAGCATGTGCCGTGGCCACGTGAAGACCTCGAGCTCCCATTGGTCGTCGTCGGGGTGGCCGTCGATGATCCAGTCGAACGGTCGCGAGGTGTCGTAGATGGCGAAGTCGCCGCGTGAGAGCGAACATTCGCGACCGTCCTGAACCACGATCGCGCGGCCCCGACGGATCATCCCGATCTGCACGTACTCGATACGGTCCTTCTCGATGAGCGAGTCGGTACGAGCGATGCGTTGTGTCGTGGATCGAACGCTCGAAACCTGCAGGTGCGCAAGCGACATCGAGCGAACGGCCCCGGTGAATCGGCTGTCGGCCACATCGGCGACATCGAGTGCCACGAAGTGTTCGTTCAACATGTCGCACCAGTCCCCGCGGCTGGTCGTCCGGGCCGGGATGGAGAATCCGGATCTGGAGAGCATGAGAACCCCTTGTCGTAGGAGCCCACCGTGATCGACTCGTCGTGATCGTGTCGATCACCGCGATGGAGGGGCTTCGTTCGAGGTTAACGCGCAATGTTTCGGCTCGATTGGCTGTTCGTAACATTGCCGGAAAGTCCTGCGACGACGTCGCAGCGTGGTCTCTGCGGATCAACTAGCCGTCACTGACGGTCAACTGTGGATCACCCGATTCGGCAATCCTCGGTGCACACGAGGTGGAAGGGGTGTGCTGTGGGCGAAGTCGACACTGTCCGAGAAGTGGATGCGAATACGACTCCGAAAGCACGCGCGACCGATACGTATGTCGCCGTGGTAGCCGACGATCTGTCGGTCGAGGCGACGATCGACTGGGCGACACTGCCGCAGTGCGGGGCCGTCGTGATCTTCACCGGGGTGGTTCGCGAATACTCGACGGACGTCGCGGGTCGCCCCGCAGATGGTGTCGTGTCGATCGACTACCAGGCCTACGAGTCGGTGGCGCGAGTGCGACTGTTCGAGATCGCGGCCGCGGCGCGAGACCGGTGGCCGGGAATCGGACGTATCGCGTTGCTGCACAGAGTCGGATCGGTTCCACTCGGTGAGGCCGGCGTCCTCGTCTGTGTGTCCTCGGGTCATCGCGTCGATGCCTTCCTGGCTGCGCAGTTCTGCATCGACGTTCTCAAAGCGTCCGTGCCGGTGTGGAAGCTCGAACAGCGGGCCGGAGTCAGCGATTGGGTCGAGACCGGAGTGCAGATCGAGGGCGTCGAGCGGGCGGCCTCGCAGTGGCTGCCCGCCACCTACGGACGTTCCTCGTGAGCGGACTCGACGTGGGCGTTCGCGATACTCGTGGGCGAGTCCTTCGCGATCTACGGATCTCGGTCACCGATCGGTGCAATTTTCGCTGCGTGTACTGCATGCCCCGTGCCGAATTCGGCCCCGATCATTCGTTCCTGAACGCGAGCAGGCTGCTGTCCTTCGAGGAGATCGACAGAGTTGCCCGAGCGGCCGCAACCATCGGAATTCGAAAGGTACGTCTCACCGGCGGTGAACCGCTGCTACGCGCCGGAATCACCACGCTGATAGAGCGATTGAGTTCGATCGAGAACATCGATCTGGCGATGACCACCAACGGTGCACTGCTCGCTGCGCATGCCGAAGAACTCGTGGCGGCCGGGTTGCGCCGTGTCACCGTCAGCCTCGATTCAACGGATCCGGATACGTTCGCCCGGATGAGCGACACCCGCGTGCCTGTGCAGACCGTGCTCGACGGCATCGACGCAGCTGTGCGGGCCGGGATGTCGCCGGTCAAGGTGAACGTAGTGGTCCGCCGGGGAGTGAACGACGGCTCGATCCTGGCCGTTGCCGAACGGTTCCGAGGCACCGACGTCGTGGTGCGCTTCATCGAATACATGGATGTGGGCGCGACCAACAGGTGGGAGCTGGCCCAGGTCGTCGACGTCGAGTCGATCGTCGACACGATCGGACGGAGCCATCCGCTGGAGAGAGTCGACGCGGAATACGACGGCGAGGTGGCGGTGCGGTATCGCTACCTCGACGGCAGCGGCGAAATCGGCGTGATCGGTTCGGTATCGGAACCGTTCTGCGGAACGTGCACCCGCGCGAGGTTGTCCGCTGACGGCAAGGTGTTCACGTGTCTGTTCTCCTCGACGGGAACCGATCTGCGGGCCCTGCTGCGATCGGGAGCCTCGCAGGACGACCTCGTTGCGCGCTTGTCGGCGCTGTGGCTGCGCCGCGACGATCGCTACTCGGAGCTACGAGCCGGAACGAACGACGGTGCAGTGCGCGACCGCATCGAAATGTCCTACATCGGTGGATGATCGGAGAGTGAGAGGTTCATGGCCGAAGTCCTGATGTTCGCAGCGGCCCGTCAGATCGCCGGTGAGGCGGCGCGAGAGATTCCTGGGTCGACCGTCCGAGGGGTGCTCGATTCCGCGGTCGAACGGTACGGCGCGCCCTTCGCGGATGTGCTTGCTGTGTCTCGGATCTGGATAAACGGTCGTTCGCTGGGTCGTAGCGAGGATTCGCCGTGCTCGGACCGGGACGAGATCGCAGTGCTGCCTCCGATTTCCGGCGGATGAAGTCGGCAGGAGCCGATATTCGTCCGACTTCGCATCGGACGGTCGACGAACATCGCTGTGCTGTGGACCGACTGGGCGTGTCGCCACGCGTTCGCTCGGTGCCGATCCACAGTGCCGTGGGACGAGTGTTGGCCGAGGACATCGTTGCCGACCACGCGTTGCCGGCGTTCGACAACTCGGCGGTCGACGGATTCGCCGTCCGCGCTGCCGATGTGGACGGTGCGGGCCGTGCGCCCGTTCGGTTGCTCGTCTCCGCTCGCAGCGTCGCAGGCAGGCAACCGGTGCCGCTGCACGTTCTGCCGGGTCAGTGCGTCCAGATCATGACCGGGGCCGTGGTGCCGTTCGGTGCAGACGTGGTGATCCCGGTCGAGAGAACCAGCGGATTCGTCGAGTCGTTCGGTTCGGCCGAGGTCACCGTCCACTCGCTCGATTCCAAGAGCAACATTCGCGCCCGGGCGTCGGATCTGGAGGTCGGTGATATCGCTGTCGGGGTAGGGACGATGGTCACCCCCGCCCAGGTCGGCCTGTTCGCCGCTCTCGGCCGCACCCACGTTCGGGTCGAATCGTCTCTGGTTGTCGCTGTGCTCTCGACGGGATCGGAGATCCGCGGCCTCGGGACCGAACTCGCGAACGGTGAGTGTCACGATGCCAACGCCGCGATGATCGTCGCCGATCTCACCCGGTGCGGTGCCGACGTGCACCTCGAACCGGCTGTGGCCGATGACGTGGACGCATGTCGGGCGGCACTCGCCCGGTGCGCCGACGCTGCGGACGTCATCGTCACGACCGGTGGTATCAGCGCCGGTACCGAGGAAGTGGTTCGGCTGGCACTCGCGGATCAGGAGGTCGACTTCGTCTCTGTCGCAGTCAGGCCGGGAAAGCCGCAGGCGTGCGGTCGATTCGGCGGAACTCCGATCGTGTGTCTACCGGGAAATCCGGTCAGCGCATTGATCTCCTACGAACTGTTCGTCCGGCCGGTGGTCGTTGCGGCACTGCGAAACCCGCAGGCGGAAAGAACGATGAGAACGGTCAGGGCGCAGGGGCAGACGCCTCCTGCCTCGGCGATACCCCGGGTGATGCTGGGCGTCGTCGACGGTGACGACGCCACGATCATTCGATCGCACTCGGTCGGTGCGCTCGCCCATGCCAACTGTCTGATCGTGATTCCGCCCTCCGACGGCGGCCTGGGTCCGCCGGATGAGTACCCCGCCTGGATGCTCGACTCGGTCGCGTCGACGCGGTGAGGTACCTGCCTCCGAAGGCGCGGGGAACCTCTCCGCGCCCTGCACGCCGGTGTGAGGAGAGTGCACGCATTTCGTAACGCAAATGCCTCGGATGGCTTACGCCCAAGGCTTACCGTGTGTGCACTCGAACCTAGCGCGGAGTGCATCATGACGTCGTATTGGACAACCCGGGGACTCGGCCCGGCCGATCAGATGAGCTATTGGGCCGATGTTCTCTGCCAGGCATTCACCCCTCTTGCACCGTGGCGATCCCGGGACCACGTCGAACACAGTTCGTCGCGTTCCGGACTTCCCGGATGGGTGCGCTCCGCGGCGATCGGGGGTGGCAACGCAGCGGAGATCGCCTCCTGCACACAGCGAATCGATCACGGAAGGCGCGAGGTCGCCCGCGCGGACGAGGACGTCGTCTTCGTCAATCTGCAGCTCGACGGCCACTGTACGACCACTCAGGACGGGCGGCAGTGCACGGTCTCCCGAGGCGAGTTCGCCATCGTCGACTCGACTCGCCCGTACCGGCTCGAGTTCGTCGAGCCCGGCAACGACGAACTGTGGCGAGTGCTGTCCTTCCGACTGCCGCGCCCTCTGCTGGCAGATGTGGTCGGCCCGTCGGCAGCGACCACTGCGCGGCGTTTCGCAAGTTCGTCGGGTTCTGCTCGCCTGCTCAGCTCGTTGATGGTGGAGACCTGGCGGACCGATTCCTCGCTGCAGACCGCCGAGCGGCAGATGATCGGTGCTGCCCATGTCGATCTGCTGCGTGCAGTACTGGGAGGGACACAACGGGGCACTGGATGCTCGTCGGAGACCGACGAAGCACTTCGGGTGTCCGTAGTTCGGTACATCGACTCCAGGCTTGCATTCGGCCGAGTTCCCGCTACCGATGCGGCCCGCCATGTCGGGGTATCGGTACGCACGCTCCATGCCCTCTTCGAGAGGACGGGAACCACGTTCGGTGCCGTCGTACGTGAGCATCGCGTCGAAGCGTGTCGCCGTGAGCTTGCCGATTCGCGTGACACTCGATCGATCGGAACGATAGCTGCAGCGTGGGGTTTCTCGGATTCGGCCCATCTGGCCAAGACCTTTCGATCGCGCTTCGGATGCAGTCCGGTCGAATACCGCGCGTCGGTGAAGACAGGGGAAATGTCGCAGTTGGCGTAGGGAGACTCTCTGTTCGGGAGTGCAGAACGGTACCGACGACGGCGCAGTCCGGTACAAGACCGGGATGCATCGGGCCGTGAAACATGGTGTGCAGGGCAGCGTCGCCCGATTCCGTTCTTCACCCCCACCAGGACAGCAATCGAGGAGTCTCACATGACCCTGAGTTTCGAGCTCAGCCCCGAGCAGATGGCAGTGCGCATGCAGGCGCGGCAAGTGGCGGACGACATTCTGAGCGAAGTAGCGCCCGCTATTTCCTCCATCCCGCGCCCCGAGGATCGCTTCTACGCACTGCAGCCGGTCTACAAGCAGCTGGCCGGTCTCGGATTCGTCAAGGGACTGGTTCCCGATCAATACGGCGGCGCGTACTTCGACAATCTCACCTTCGCGCTGGCGGCGGAGGAACTCGCTCGGGTCGACATCAACACTCCGACTGCATTGCTGGGCACGGGATTGGGACTCAACCCGATCATCAACTTCGGTACCGAGGAGCAGAAGAATCGCTGGCTCCCGTTGTTCTGCGACGGCGAACCCCGATTGGCTGCGATCGCCTACACAGAGGTGACCGGCGGAGCGAATTACGATTCGGAGGACCCGACCGTCGGAATTCGGACCTTCGCGCGTCGCGAGGGCGACGAGTGGGTCATCAACGGTGCCAAGCACTACACCACCAATGCCTCGGGCTGGGACGGTCAGGGTGCCGACCTGATCAGTGTGGTCTGCCGTACCGATCCTGCACTGCCGCCGTCGGAGTCGCTCGCCGTCATCGTCGTGGAGAAGGGAACGCCCGGGGTCGAGATCACCGACATGATCGACACCATCGGACATCGCGCCACCAATTCGCCGCGGGTGGAATTCCGCGACGTACGGGTGCCGGTCGGCAACCTCATCGGCAAGCCGGGCGACGGGTTGGACATCGTCGCCACTGCCTTCTCCTGGACCTGCTCGTCCATCGCTGCCGCGTGCGTGGGCAGGATGCGAGCTGCATTCGACTATTCACTGCACTTCGCCAAGACCGACCACCGCTCCGGTCCGGTACCGGTCATCGAGTATCAGAACGCCGGATACATGTTGGTGGACATCAAGACTCGTATCGAGGCTGTCCGCTACTTCGCATGGAAGGCCGCCGACCATTTCGACCGCACCGGCGGACGCGATCGTGAATTGGCAAACGAGGCAAAGATTTTCGCGTCCGAGACGGCCGTGCAGGTGGTGTACGACGCGATGCGTCTCGTCGGCGTCGATGCGTACACGAACCTGACACCGATCGCCGCGATCATGGAAGACGTCCTGTGCTTCCCGGTCTACGACGGCGGCAACATGGGGGTCCGACGGCGCAACGTCCACAATCTGCTCAAGGCAGACGGATTCGACTCACTCGCCGCTGCAGAGAATCGACTGTCGGTACCCGAGCACGCCTAGACCCACCGAGGCAGTGGTGTCAGGATCCACTGCGATCCTGACACCACACCGGTACTGTCATGCGCCGTCTCCAGCGGCCGGTCTGACCAGGTCGCAGGGGGCACCATGTCCGGCGAGCGTGCTATCGCACGTCGCCCCCGAGGCCGTACCCCTGCATCGATCGAGTGAATTCGAGCGGATCGCCGTCGACGAACGTGTCCGGGGAAAATGCACCGTCGGCCATGACACCCCACGCCCGACGTCGCTGCATGGCCAGGTTGCCCGCGTCGTACAGGGGAAAGACCATCGCCTCGCGGTACAGCTTCTCCATCGGGAACCGCCGGTCGAGGGCATTGACTCCGACGATACGCATGCAGTCGTAGACGACCTTCTGCATGAGGTCCCCGCAGAAGGTCTTGTTCATACCTCCGAGAGCGTGCCCTTGTCCAGGGTGCTTGTCCATGTAATGAGCTGTCTTCCAACAGAAGTAACGGCCCGCCTCGATGCGCGCGGCCACCTCGGTGAGCAGATTTCCGACGGCCTGATGATTGATGATCGGTGAGATTCCACCGCCGGTGTAGGTCTTGGCCCATTTGAGAGTGAAGTCGTAGGCGCTGCGTGCAACGGCCACCGAGGCAATGCCTGCGATGGGGGAGGACCAGGTGAAATTGCGCTGGATGAGCATGTCGCCGTCACCTTCGGCCAGGATGTTCTCGTCCGGCACACGTACGTCGCGAAACGTCATCGTGACGTTCTGGCACGTTCGGTGGGCCATTTTGTCGATGACCTCGTATTCGATTCCCTTCGTACCGCGTTCGACGACGAACACGCTGAGAGATCCGGCTCCACCTCTGGTTCGATCGGTGCGTGCCACGCAGACGTTCAGATCTGCGCCCTTCAGGTCCCAGCCGCCCGCGTTGCACGGCCAATGCTTCTCACCGTTGAGGGTGTACTCGGCTCGCCGTGGGTGATGATCCGCCGTCAGCTGAATTCCGGCCGCAGGATTCGGATGGTCGAAGTTCGCGGTCCCGCCGCGTTCGCTGACGACCCACCCCGCCAGGAAGGTGCCGTCCGGGTCCGAGGTTGCTCTGCCGAGCCACTTCTGGCGTTGACTCTCGCTTCCCAACCAGAGGATGGGCATCAGTGCCAGACCGTTCACCAGCAAGGTGGTGGGGAAGCCGGGATCGACGGCGCAGAGTTCTTCGATCGCGATGAGGAAGTCGATGTTCGACGCTCCGCCACCCCCGACGTCGCGTGGCAGGAACATCGTCGTGAAGCCGGCTTCCGCGGCAGCCCGATAGACCGGTTTCATGGCGACGAATGCTTGCTGTGGATCGGCGGTGGCGTCGGCGTATTCGGCGGCCGGCCGCAGAACGCCGGTAGCGAAATCTCGTGCGCGTGTCTTCAGCCGCTTCTGATCGTCGGTGAGGTCGAAGTCGATGGGCATAGCAGATCCTCCGTGCCAACAGCGTCGCCGCCGTGAAATGTCGCAGTGAACCCCGGTGTAGTGCGTTCCTGCCCGCGACCGCGTCGGCCGACAGCGCGGGATCGATCAGTGCGCGGTCGGCCGTCCGGACAGGCCGAGTGCACCGCGCAGCCCGTAGTCGTTCGCGGCGATCTCTTCGAGTGTCGACCGATCCAAGACCTCGAAGTACGCATCGAGCGCTCGACTGAACACGTCTCGTGCTCCACAGACGCCTGCGACGCGGCAGTACCGAACGGCGCCGAGGCACTCGACGACTGCGTAGTCCGTTTCCATCGTTCTCATGATCTCGCCGACGGTGATGTCCGACGGGTCCTTGACGAGAACGACCCCACCCGCTCGGCCGCGGACGGTCTCGACCAATCCGGCACCGGCGAGCCTCTGAACGACCTTGTCGAGATGGTTCCGTGAGATCTTGTGTGCGGCAGCGATTTCGCTCACCGACCCGCGGCGCTCGGGCGCGACGCGGAGGTACAGCAGTACCCGCAGCGCGTAGTCGGCATGACTCGTGTGTTTCATCCTGCTCGCCTCCGTTGCGACTGGTCCGGACTCTACAGGTGCCGGTGGACTTGTCGCCCGTCGAGCAGGAGGGCGATGCTCGGTCGGGCGGTGGGCGGGCTCGACCACCGCCCGACCGAGCGATCGATGCGACGTCAGCCGGCCAGTGTTCCGATGCCCTCGTGCTCCTTGCCGAACCTGACGTATTCGTCCTCCATGATCGCGCGCGGGTCGAACGCCGGATCGGCGATGATTCCGTGGACGCGCCTGCGTTGCATTCCCATGTTTCCGCCGTCGTAGATCGGCAACACGGCGGCCTCGCGCAGGATCTTGCCGAATCCGTTCTTGGTCTCGAGGCTGTTCACGCCCACGATCTGCATGCACTTGTACACGCAGTCGAACATCAGCTCGGTGACCTGGATCTTGTTCATCGCCCCGACCAGTTCTGCGTGCTGGTCGTGCTTGTCCAGGTAGTCGGCGGCTCGCCAGGAGAAGTAGCGCGCCATCTCGATCTTCGCCGCGACGTCGCCGAGTACGTAGCCGACGTTCTGGAACCCGATGATGGGCTTCAGGCCGCCGCCCGTGTTGGTCTTGGCCCAGTCGAGCGCGAGTTCGTATGCAGCGCGGGCCATTCCGACGGCTGCGATAGCCGCCACAGGTCCCGACCACGCGAAGTTGCGATTGATCACCAGATCGCCGTTACCGGCAGCTCCGGGCAGAAGGTTGGCAGCAGGGATGCGTGCGTTGTCGAAGACGATCTCGGCATTCGAGGCCAGTCGGTGCCCGATCTTGTCGAGATGGCGGTACGTCACACCGGGAGTGCCGCGTTCGAGAATCAACGCGGACAGTCCCGAAGTGCCACCCTTGTCCGAGTCGGTGCGCACGATCAATGTGCCGGCATCGGTTCCCTGTTCGTCCCATCCGGCGGACGAGGGCCAGTACTTCCGGCCGTTCACGACGTAGTCGTCGCCGTCGAGGACGGCGGTCAGGCCGACTCCGGCGGGCCGCGGCAGGTCGATATCGAAATTGGCTGTGCCGGAGGGGTTTCCCGGAGGTTCACTGGCGGTCCAGCCTCCGAGGTATTCGCCCGTCGGGTCCGACGTGGCCGCGGACAGGTACTTCTCCTTCTGCTCGTCGTTGCCGTACCAGGCCACCGGCATCAAGCCGAGACCGTTACAGAGAACCGTGCAGGCGAATCCTGGGTCGACGACGCAGATCTCCTCGGCGGCAATGACCAGATCGACGCACGAGACACCGCCGCCGCCATATGCTTTCGGGAGCATGCACATCGCGATACCTGCGTGGTATGCCTCGACGTAGGCAGGTTTGGTCATCTGGAAGCCCACGAGAGGGTCGAGCTCTGCATCCGCGGCCGTGATCACGGGAGCGAGCACGTTCTCCGAGAACTCTCGGACCTCGTGTTGGAGCTTTCGTTGTTCGCTGGACATGGTGAAGTTGATCGTCATGGCTGACTCCGTTGTGTGGGAAACGATGTGGTGACCTGACCGGTTCGCCGCCTGCCCCGTTGCTTGCGACGCAGCAACACGATCACAAATCGGTATTACAAATACCGGTTTAAGTGATTGCGGCTGTGTTTCCCTTCGTTTCCGCATCCTCACAGCGGCCACCAGCGACCTCGGTGTCTCTTTCCTGCCGTCCCTCGCGTCGGACCGTCGAGCGCGCAGCCGTGAGCGAGGAGGGTTCAGGCGAACTGTGGTGCCGTGGCCTTGTCGATCACGAGCCACCCGCCGTGGTGTTCGGACGTCCGAAACTGCCGGCCTGTCGACCGACCGAGCTCGACCAACGACGCCTCGTCGAACGTGCGGACGTGTCCGTGGCAGGCGGTGGTCTCGGTCTCGAAGGGCACGGCAACCACAACACGAGTGCGCGCGATGCGTAGCGCTTCTTCCACTATGCGGGAGCCGGTCTCGGCGTCGACGTGTTCGAGGAGATGCAGTGCAGTCACCGTGTCGACACTGCCGTCGGCAACGGGAACATCCGCAGCGTCGCACACCATGGTGTCGAGCGTGATCCCGAGGTGCGGGGCGACGGTGGCGAGCAACCGCATGGTGCCCGCCGACAGGTCCGTCGCAGTCACCGAGTGACCCTTCATCGCCAGGCGTAGCGGAAAGAAGCCGAAACACGAACCCAGGTCGAGCACCGATCCGACGACCGATTTCTCGGCGCGTTCGTGGACCGGTGCGAAGTCGGCGGTTCCCGAGAGCAGCTCGTCCAGCGAATTTCGGTAATAGGTGGCCCATGCGTCGACCGGATCGGAGACGGCGGTGCGGACGATCCCGACCAGGACCAGCTCGAACTCGCGCTGAGAGAGACCCACATGACGCGCCTGTGCGGTCACGATCGGAACGAGGCGCTCACCGATGTCGGCCGACGTCAGGCCGTGGCCGACCTGCACGGTCGACCCCGTCCGGGCCGCGTCGAACTCCAGTCCGGGAAGATGCCGAACGACCACGTTCTCGTGAGCCCACACTCCATCCGGGCTCGGTGCCAGTGCATCCAGCTCGGTCATCGAAAGCCATTCTGTTCGTCGGACGCCAGACGAGGTCGTCCCCTCGGTGAGGTCGAGCGTTCCACACGACGCTCGGCGAATCTGCCGCTCCGGAGCAGTTCGGGCCGCTCGGACGCTGCCGACCCCGCGCGCCGGACGGGCGGCTACCTACCCGGACGGTCAGTTGCTTTCGACGGCCGACCGATTCCTCCCGTCATGCCGGCCCCTCGGACGGTCGCCGGTGTCAGTCCGCTTCCTCGCCGATCCACTGTGCCAGCAGGTGGTGGATGTGCCGGATCTTGACTTCCTGGTATCGAGCCAGCGGCAGCGTCTTCGACTGCGCCGACTTCAAGCCCTTCTGTACCTTGGGCATGTTGTACGCGTCCTGGTCGAACACCCGCGCCGAACTGCCGAGCACGGTTGCCTCCAGCCACGACTGCTCCGGTCGCAACCACTGGGTCTTGGCAGGCTTGGGCCGTTCGCCCTTGAACGGTGCGAGTAGGTACACATCCATGATCGAGGTCTCGTGGTCGTCACCGTTGGGTCGGAATCGGTAGACGATGCGTTGGTATGCGCCCCAGGGATGGAAGTTCGGGAACACGGTGTAGTAGATGCTGTCCAGTGATTCCGCGTCGGACATGTTGTCCGCCTTGACATCACCGATGATCTCGCGCAGACCCTCGCGGGCCAGCATGCCGGACATCTCGCGCGCGGTGACACCCTCGGGGAGCGTCACCATCGGGTCCTCGTCGATGCGGGCATCGATCATCGAGTCGAACATTTCCTGCTCGGACGGGACGAAGTTGATGTGCGGGCTCGGTACGCCGTTCGCCGTGATACCGCGGTTGAAGTTGCCCCAGCTGTCGTACTGGCTGTTGGAGTCACCGGTGCCCACGACGCGCTGTGGGTGAGTGGTGATCACGTGGAAAGCTTCGGAGAACGCCTCTTGCGCGATCTTCCAGTTGGCCGCAATGACCTGCGCAACGTGCGCTTGGATGAAGCGATCTTCCAGAGGCCAGGCCTCGAAGTGCTTTCCGAGGTCACCGAGAAAGCTGTCCAGTGATTCGGACTCGGGGTCCATGTTGACGAACACGAAGCCGCCCCAGGTGTCGACCTTGACCTGCGGCAGATCCATCTTCGACTTGTCGACCTGGGGGAAGTCCCAGGCGCAGGTCATCGACTTGAGCGAGCCGTCGAAGTTCCAGGCGAAACCGTGGAAGGGGCAACGGATTTCGTTTCCGGCCGGGCCGTCCTCTTCGCGGAGGGTGCGGCCACGGTGCAGGCACGAGTTGTAGAACGCACGGATGCCCATGTCCTTACCGCGGACGAGGAGAATCGACTTCTCGCAGATCTCGTACACGAGCGTGTCGCCCGGCTCGGGGATCTCTTCTTCACGGCACGCCATCTGCCATACCTTGTACCAGACTCGATCTCGCTCGAGTTCGTGATACTTGCGACTGATGTAGCGCGACACCGGAACGAAATTCTGGTCGGCGTATTGCTCGTGCGACTCTTCGCGCAGGATGTCCGGCACCGGATGAGTATCGGTCTCGAGCAGTCGTTGGTACCCCGTCCCGTTCTCGACGGGTGGTGTGGCGCGCTCATCGATATCGGTCACAGCTTGCCTCCCTGTTCCAGCGTGATGGCGAGGGCGTCCTGCGCCTGTTTGTCGGCCTGCATCTTCTCGAGCAGCTTCGCAGCGCCCATGAAACGTCGGTTCTGGGTGATGGGAACGGGAGCGCGGGGGCCGAGCCCCACCCATCGGGCCAGTTCGGGATCCACAGCCTTCACCTCACCGTGGAGGTAGCGACCTTCCGGATCGAACGTGCCGGTCTTGCCGTCGCGAGTGGTGACCAGGACGTTGAAGTCGTCGTCGAACTCGTAGATCGCGTGGCTCATCGGATGCTTGATCTGTCGCATCGCAATCTCCTTGATGGTCAGTAGAGGTGTTACTTAATGCTCTATCCACTAACTGTATCAGCGAACAGTGACGGTGAGCACAGTTTTCTTTACTGCGACTCCAATAACTATTGCCGAGCGGCCCATCGGAGCGCTGCCCCCACGAGCCTGCGGTAGACGGGGTCCGACAGGGTGGGAGCCCCGTCGCCCGGTTGCAGGTAGGCCAGCCGGCTACGACCGTTCGTCTTGGTCCACCCGACCAGCGACGAGCCGGGCGCGTGCTGCCATCCCGTGCGATCGTCGCGCCTGCCCGCCATGGCCGAGGCGGTCGAGAAGTGAACGGCGTCGGTCATCTCGGCGTCGGTTCGCAGCAGTGGTGTCACGTCGTCCTCGAAGACTTCGCACAGGTAGGTCTCGTCGGTCAGGTCGAACGACTCGGGAATCCCTGCGACGATCGGATGGTCGGTGTCGACGACGGAGATGTGCTGCGGAACCGCGTGTCGATAGCCCGAATCGGGTCGCTCGACGCCCCGCACCACGCCTGGTCGATACAGGTAGCGGCCGCCGACGAACTCGGCCCACTCGTCCCAGGCGGCCCACGATGCGATGGCGTGGTGGAGCACGACATACCCGTGTCCGGACTTCGGTGCGGCCCTCACTGCGTCGCGTAGTGAATCGGGGGGCGCGGACGGCCGGGGCAACGTGCCCGGCATGTCGTAGTGCAGTGAGACGTCGAACGCTTCCGGCCCCGGATCCGCGTCCGGGTGCTCGAACCAGGTGACTTCACCGGGCATCGACTCCAGAAATCCGGCGAACGCGTCACGATCGAAGGAGTGTCCACCGGAAAAAGCCGCGATACGCATGAGGGACGTCCGTTCAGAGTTTCGACTGTTGTTTCAGTCAAGTTACTCGACGGTGGTGCCCGTCCGTCGGAGCTTCAGCGACCCTCGATCATTTTCGCGCACACATCGGTGGTGGCCGACCGGAGGCGCGACACCGCGATGTTGGACAAGGGCCCGCCCTCGATCCGCAGGGGCTGGATGGCGATGGTCGTTGCGATCATCGTGCGTGCTCGCAGCGATCGCGCGGCGTGCTGCGCCGCGGCCGATCGCTTGTTCGCCGGTATCTCGGCGTCGGGGAAATAGTCGAAGGCGCGGCGGACGTGCCTGTCCTCGTATTCCTTCGTCAGTAGACGCGTCCCCGGCGTAGCACCGCCTGCCACCTGCAGAAACAACATCCGGGCCGCATTGGGATGTTCTGCAGTCCAGTCCCATACGGCATCGACGACATCCTTGAACGCAGCGGCATCGGCCTCGGTGTCGTCCGGTCGAACTGCCTGGGCTGCGGCGGTACTGGCATCCATCGCGTATCCGAGCGCGGTATCGAACAGCTCTTCCTTGCTGGCGAAGTGGTAGTAGACCGCAGTCGGGACCATGCCCGCGGCCTCGGCGATCTCCTGAATCGACGTCTCCGCGAATCCTTTGCGGGAGAAGACGCGTACCGCTGCCTGGACGATGAGGTGGCGGCGAGAGGGCCGGTGGGCAGACCCCTTGAGTGATGCGGCATCCGACTCGGACGCGATGGGAGAATCGACGGCAGTCTCTGGCTCGGAACTCTCGTCGACTTTCGACTGTGAGCTGCTGGTTCGTCGCGGCACAGCGTCCTCCTCGGCACCCGGGTCACTGCATGGTGCCATGATCTACGTCATGGCAGCAAAGGCAGTGAAGCCGAAATCGACGGTGACGCCCCCGGCGGACAAGGGTGCCAAGCGTGCGGCGCACCGGCCGTCGCGGCGCGAAGTAGTGGTGGACGCTGCCATGCATCTGTATTCGGTCAGGTCCATCGAGGACGTGACCGTGGCCGATATCGCCGCAGAGGCCCAGATGACGTCGGCGGCCGTCTACTACCACTACCCGTCGAAGGACGAGGTTCTGCTCGCCGGGTTGCGTTTGTTCGCGGATGGCCTTCTCGGCGAACTGCGGGCGGAGATCGCGGCCGATCCGGACGCTGCTCTCGGTGACATCATTTCGTCGTTGCTCGAATGGACGGACCAGCACCGTGCTGCGGCATTGGTGTACTTCACCCGATCGCCCGGTTGGAGTCTGTCCATCGAAACTCTGCGAAGAGAAGTGCGTTCGGTGATGCTGGCGCTGTTCTCGGCCGAATTGCGCACTCGAAGCGGCATCGCGTCCAAAGCGAAGCAGGGTGCGGCCGCTGTCGCGTTGACGACCCTGCTCGAAGTGTCGGCCTCGTCGTGGCTCACCGAGGACGCGGTCCTGGCCGATCTCGGACGTCGTCGATTCTCCGAGGAAGTTCGCGAGCTCGCGGCCGACATCTCGAGCGTCTGAAAGGGCTCTCGCGGCACCGATTTTGCGAAGTATCTTTAGAGCGACGACAGTTTGTGGTTGACTTGGGTTCATGCCGCGCGCCAGGTCGATCGATCTCGACAATCCCTTTGCCCCGCTGACCGGGCTCTGTGAACTGATTCTGGTTCGGCACGGTGAGCAGGTACTGAGCAGAGAACTCAGTGCGCGGGAGACCGTCGACCCACCCTTGTCCGAACTCGGTGAGCGACAAGCGGAGGCGGTCGCGAACCGACTCGCGCGCACACGGGTGGATGCGGTCTACAGCTCCCCGTTGCGTCGCGCACTACGTACCGGCACTCTCATCGCAAGTAAGCACGGGTTGGAGCCCGTCGTGCGCGACGAACTCTCCGAATACGAACCGTGGCAGAAGTTTCCGGCCGACCAGTCTCCGTTCGAGGTGCTACCGCACGAGGAGGTCGCGGCCATGTTCCGAGATCACATTCGCACGCGTCGCTATGGTGCGTTCACCTACGCCGAGGACGGCGCAGAGTTTCATGCGCGTGTTCTCCGACAGATCTCGTCGATCGTCGACGCGCATCTGGGCCGGCGAGTGGTGATCAGCTGCCACGGTGGTGTCATCAATGCCGTGCTCGCCGACGCATTGGGTAGCGCATTCGACATGCCGGTCCGAGTCCACCACACCTCGCTGAGTGTGGTGCGCGGTGCCGATACGCGTCGCGCGGTCCAATCGGTGAACGATTTCACTCATGTACTCGACTTCCAGTCGCACGTCGGAGCCATGAATCTGTAAGTCCTGCAGTCGAATCAAGTCATACCAGAGGAGTCTCACATGGATCTCGATCTTCGCGGAAAACGCGCAATCATCAGTGGCGCGAGCCGCGGCATCGGCCTGTCGATCGCCCGCACACTTCTGGCGGAGGGTGCCTCCGTCGGTGTGTGCGCCCGCGGCGAGGAGCATCTGAACGAGGTTGCCGGAGAACTGTCTGCGTTGGGCACCGTCTTCCACAAGGCGGTCGACGTGGGTGACGCCGCCGCGGTTGCATCGTTCGTCGAGGATGCAGCCGGTGCCCTCGGCGGAATCGACATCGTCGTGGTCAACGCCTCTGCCGCAACAGGCAAAGGCGCGCAGGCATGGCAGAACAGCTTCGACGTCGACCTGATGAGCCTGGTGAACTTCATCGAAGCGGCCAAGCCACACCTCGAGAAGTCCGGCTCCGCATCGGTGGTCACGATCAGCACGACGTCCGCGCTCGAGGCCGGACCGATCAGCACGGCCAACAGCTACGGTGCACTCAAGGCCGCTGTCCTGCAGCATTCGTCGGCGCAAGCCCGTGCACTCGGACCTGCCGGTATCCGAGTGAACGCGGTATCACCGGGCCCCGTCTTCTTCGAGGGCGGTGCCTGGGACACCATCAAGACGAGTCGTCCGGCACTGTACGAGGCTGCCCTCGAGTCGGCCGCGCTCGGTAAACTGGCTGCGGCACAGGACGTTGCGAATGCCGTGGCCTTCCTGTCCTCGCCCGCCGCCGGGCACATCACCGGAATCAACATGGTGGTCGACGGCGGCTTCACCAACCGCTTCGATTTCTGAGCGCGGCGTGACACGTGAGCTGACGGGCACCGCCGACGTCGTCATCCTCGGCGGCGGTTCGGGCGGGTACGCCTGTGCACTGCGGGCAGCCCAGCTCGGCATGTCGGTCATCATGATCGAGGCCGGCAGGCTCGGCGGCACGTGCTTGCACACCGGATGCATTCCCACCAAGGCGCTGCTGCACGCGGCCGAGATCGCCGATTCGGTCCGAGAGGCATCGACTTTCGGGATCGAGGCGACGCTCGACGGCGTCGACATGACTGCGGTGAACAAGTACAAGGACGAGGTGGTGGCCGGCCTGTACCGCGGACTGCAGGGGCTGGTGGCGTCCCGTGAGATCGAGCTCGTCGCCGGTCGCGGCCGTGTCGTGGACGATCGCACCGTGCAGGTCGAACTCGCCGACGGCGGAACCGGCACGTACCGCGGTGAAGCCCTGGTGCTGGCCACGGGCTCTCGACCGAAGTCGTTGCCGGGCCTGAACATCGGCGGTTCGGTCATGACCAGCGATCGTGCTCTGGAGTTGAATGTCGTTCCGGACAGTGTCGTCGTGCTGGGCGGCGGTGTGATCGGATGCGAGTTCGCCAGCGTCTGGACCTCGCTCGGCGCGCACGTGACCGTTGTCGAGGCCGCGGCGACGCTACTGCCGACGGAGGATCCGTGGACAACCAAACAGATCGAACGAGCCTTCCGCAAACGAGGTCTCACTCTGCGTACCGGGACTTCGTTCAGCGGAGTCACCGAACGACCGGGCGGCGGCGTGCACGTCGATCTCAGCGACGGATCGCAGCTCGAAGCGGACCTGATGCTCGTGGCCGTCGGCCGCGGGCCGCGTACTGCGGACATGGGGTTCGAGGAGGCGGGAATCGAGCTCGACCGGGGGTTCGTCGTCACCGACGAATGGCTGCAGACGACGGTTCCCGGGGTCTTCGCGGTGGGCGATATCGTGGCCGGTCCGCAACTGGCACACCGTGGTTTCGCTCAGGGCATTCTGGTTGCCGAGCAGTTGGCAGGGTTGGACTGCACTCCCATCGAGGACACCGGAATTCCGCGAGTCACCTACTCGAACCCGGAGGTTGCGTCGGTGGGATTGACCGAGAGCGAAGCCGCGAAGCAGTTCGGTGAGGTGGCAACAGTGGTCTACGACCTCGCCGGTAACGGCAAGAGTCGGATTCTCCGCACGTCCGGTGGGGTCAAGCTCGTCCAGGCGGGACCGGAGGGTCGTGTGGTGGGAATCCACCTGGTGGGCGAGCGTGTCGGTGAACTGATCGGGGAGGCTCAGCTCATCTACAACTGGCAGGCGACCGCAGGGGACGTCGCCCAGCACGTACACGCCCATCCGACCCAGGCAGAAGCTCTGGGGGAGGCGCACCTCGCGTTGGCGGGGAAAGCGCTGCACGCGCACAGCTGACGAACAAGGAGAAGCAATGCCGGGACCGGCAGGCCGACTCGATGCTGTTCTCGTATGCGGAGGGCAGTGGCACGACTTCGATTACGCACGCCTGCAATTGTTGTCGGCAGTGGCCGAGTACGAGCAGGTTCGAACCAGAGTGTTCGAGGACTACGACTGCATCGAGGTGGTGGCCACGGCCGACCTCCTCATCACGTACACGTGCAATCGGGTTCCCGATCAAGCGCAGCAGAATGCTCTGGCGCAGTTCGTCTCTCGCGGTGGACGATGGCTGGCCCTGCACGGCACCAACTCGGCGATCGAGAGGACTTCACCCGGATCGGCGAGCAAATACGTGACGCCACGATCTCTGAACACCATTGCTCCCGTGCTGGGAAGCCAGTTCCTCGGTCACCCACCGATCGCGCCGTACACGGTCGAGATCACCGATCCGGCCCACCCGTTCGTGGCCGGGATCGACTCGTTCGAGGTGACCGACGAGCTCTACGTCAGCGAACTCCATCAACCGATTCAGGTCCTGGCACACACTCGATTCGTCGGTGAGTCGACGGGTTTCGAGGAAGGACACACCGCCGACGACGAGCCACGTCCGGTGCTCTACCTCAAGGATCACGGTCGCGGAACCGTCTGTTATTTCACGCTCGGTCACTGCCGAGGGCGATTCGACGTACAGGATCTCGGCATCGACGATCTGGGCCGGGTGGACCGGGGGAGCTGGACGGTTCCGGAGTTTCGCACCGTGTTCGAGCGCTGCCTGTCGTGGGCCGTCACCGGAGATGCAGCGGCCCACGACTGACCGAGTGCTCAGATGATGTCGACGGTGTCGAGAATTTTCTCGGCGTAGGCTTGGTCACCCTCGATCGAGACATGCGCTCGCCACGGACTTCGTGTGGTGCCCCAGAGTACGAAATCCGTTGCAGTCGAACGGACCACGGTATCGGCATCCGAGATTCCGGATTCGACCGTCAGGAGCTGCGAGCCGGGCCGAAGGGTCCATTCGCCGCCGCCGGCACCGGTGAGTTGTACGCCGAGCGGCCGGTCGAGGACGCCGCTGACCGGGGTGCACATCTGCGGTAGGCCGGTCCACATCCAATCGACGGCAGTGCGGACCAGGTCGTCTTCGGGATCGGGTGTATCGCGTGTCACCGGACCGTCGGGTCCGAGCAGGTCGACGTAGAGATGGCACCACATGTCGAACGCGAACGCATCCGAGAGTTGATGGGTGGGATAGGTTCCCAGATCGGTCAGTGTCATCGGGGTCGCTGCCAGCTCGCTGCCCTGCATCGCCTCGAGCACGCCGAGTGCGCCGTCCGCGTTGGACAGGAATTCGTCGGCCACCTGCGCGCTCGACCAGTCTAGTCGTGCATCGACCAGTAGGTTCTGCGCCTGTTCCGCTGTCGTCGGAACGGGTGCCGACGGGTCGTGGGCCGGCGGGTCCACCATGATCTTGAAATTCGATCCCGTGTGCGCGACGAGGTCTTTGACGGACCATCCGGCGCAGCGACTGGGGGCAGCCCATTCGTCCGCGGTGAGCCCTCTGATCACCACCGAATAGCGCTCGGCGAGTTCGCGACTGGCAGACAATCCGGCTGTGCTCATGTGAAACTCCTCGGGAAATTCGCCGCGATGGGAATTGTCAGTAGGACGCAGTGCCGCCGTCGACGCTGAGGATGGCACCGGTGATTCCGGCACCTGCGTCCGATGCGAGCAACATGGCCATCGCCGACACTTCCTCGATCGTGTTGGGGCGCTTGATGGCCGACTCCTCGGCGAACAGAGCGACCATCTCCTCGAACGACATTCCCATTGCGGCGGCGGTGCTGGGGCCGTTGTTCTTGATGATGTCGGTGATGACAAGTCCGGGGCAGATCGAGTTGACAGTGATCCCTTGGGTTCCGACTTCACGGGCGATCGACTTCGTCATTCCGTTGATGGCGTGCTTCGCCGCGACGTATGCCGTGAACACGGGCTTGCCGTGCTTGCCTTCGACGGACGAGATGTTGATGATGCGGCCGTACTTGTTGGGCAGCATGTGTTTCAGGGCTCGGCGGGTCGCCCAGAAGTTGGAGTTCAGGTTCCAGTTCATCACCAACGTCCACTCCTCGTCGCTGAGATCGACCGTGGGCTGCAAGTCCTTCGCGCCACCGGCGTTGTTCACCAGTACGTCGATTCGACCGAAGGTGGAGACCGTCTGCTCGATGAAGTTCTCGACGTCCGCCTGAACTGTGACGTCTCCTGCGAAGAACGCGGCGCGATCTCCGACACCGAATTCGGCGAGGGCCTTGTCACCTTTCTCGGCCGAGCGGCCGTTGAGTGAGACCTTCGCGCCCTCGGCCAAAGCCGCCTCGGCGATGCCACGACCGATGCCCTGAGTTCCACCGGTGACGGCAACAACCTTGTCTTGCAGTTTCATCGAAGTTCTCCTCGGAAATGTCGGACGGGATCTCGGACAAGTAACTTGTCATCGTCTACAGTCTTGCATGTAGAGTGGCGGAAGTCACAGCAATGTGCAGAACGAATCAAAAAACTATCCATCGAGACGTCGACGATGACGTCAGAGACGAGAAGCGATATGTCCGAACAGCGTTGGTTGGTCGATACCGAGCCGAGCACCCGTCTCCCCGTGTACACACGTTTGAACGCGAGTGACGTGCTGTCGGACCCGATCACGCCGCTCGGCGCAGATCTGGGCTGGATTCAGAACATCCTGCCGGGATGGAACTTCGGCTATGCCAGCTTCGGTAGCTACTCATTGGCGGAGTCGCCCGATCTGACGGCGTCGGCGGCCATCTTCTACGGCCATCTCTACGTGAACATGTCGATGTCGCGATTGACCGGCATTCGCGGTGGATTGCCCGTCGAGTTGGTCGACCAGCTCTGGTACGGCGGGGACCCCGATATCCCTCCCTACGTGGCACATCCGGACGACGAGAACGCGGACGCAAGCCAGCGCCTGCAAGCCCGAAATGCCTGGGCGCTCTCGACCGAGGACTTTCCCGAACTGGAGGAGGACCGAACCCTCGCCGACCGCTTGCGTACCGAACGGCCGGACCTGTCGGTGCTGACCCCGGCTGCTCTCGTCGCGCGCGCACGCTCGGTGATGCCCCTGGAACGAGTGGCGTGGCGCGGTGAGGTCGTCGCCACCAACTGCTCCGCGGTGGGCCCCGCCGTACTCGGTCAGTTGCTCGGTGCCGAGCATCAGGACCTCATCGTGACCCTCGTCGGTGCCGCAGGCGACGTCGATTCGGCGCTGCCCTCGTATGCACTGTGGGATCTGGGTCGACTGGCACGGGCCGACGACAGGCTGATGGCCGCGTTCGACGAGGGCGTCGAGGGTGTCGGTGCGCGCGTGCACGGGATCGACTCCGCGTTCGACGCACAGCTCGAACAGTTCCTGCTCGACTTCGGCTACCGCGGACCCAACGAATGGGATCTCGGATCGGTGTCGTGGGAAACCCGACCCGAACTGGTTCTCGGTCTCGTCGACCGGCTTCGACTCCAGGACGACGCGGCCTCACCACATGCGCGGCTGGCCGACCACGCATCGGCCACCGACACGGCGCTGAAGAAGGCCGAGGACATCGTCGGCGACGATGCCGACGGACGAGCAACTCTCACTGCCGCGCTTGCGTCGGCTCGTCGTTTCGCCGCATGGCGGGAGCGGGCCAAGACCAACTGCATCAAGGTCTTGCACGAAGCGCGGGTTCCGCTCGTCGAGCTCGGACGCCGACTGTTCTCGGAGGGCCGTCTCGAATCGGCCGACCACGTGTTCATGGCCGTCGACGCAGAACTCGACGTGTTGGCGAGTGCGCCCGAGTCGATCGCACCGGTACTCGCGCAACGCCATCGCGACTGGAAGGAACTGTTCGGCCTGGAGCTGCCGACGTTCCTCGACGGGCGCGAGGTATTTCCGCCGTTGTCCTCCCTCGGTCGCAAAGGCCAGTCGGCCATCGAGTCCGTGCAGGTGGGCGATGTGCTGCAGGGTTCGGGCGCGTCACCGGGCGTCACCCAGGGCCGCACTCGGGTGATCACCTCGATGGCGGCACTGGGCGAGTTCGAGGTCGGTGAGATCCTCGTTGCGCCACAGACGGATCCGTCGTGGACACCGTTGTTCATGGTCTCCGGTGGGGCGATCACCGACGTCGGGGCCATGGGCTCCCACGCGATGATCGTCAGCCGCGAACTCGGTATCGCCTGCGCTGCAGGAGTTCAGGCGGCGACCCGTCGCATTCCCGACGGTACGCTCGTGGAGATCGATGGATCCAAGGGCACGGTCACCATTCTGGAACTGACGTGAGTGGTGTCGTGACCGCGACCCGAGCAGTCTTTCTCGCCGAGCGGCCCTCGGGCGAACCCGAAGCCCGACACTTCGACGTTCGGGAATTACCGCTACCCGAACGCGCTGCGGATCAGCTTCTCGTCCGCAACATCTTCATGAGCGTCGATCCGTCGACGCGGGGACGCCTGGGGACGTCGAACATGCAGTACACCACCAACATCGAGGTGGGTTCGCCTCTCGACGGCTCGGCGCTGGGGGTGGTGATCGAGGGCACCGACGAGGTGCCCGCGGGTTCCTACGTCCGGCATCGGCTCGGCTGGCGCGAACACGCGGTGCTCGACACCGCTGCGGCCACGGTGATCGCCCCACGCGGTATCGAGCTGCACCACTGGCTCGGGATACTCGGCCAAACCGGGTTCACGGCGTACTGCGGACTGCAGCGCGCCGGCGAGATCCGAACGGGAGACACGGTGTTCGTGTCCGCAGCTGCGGGCGCAGTGGGAAGTGCCGCGGGTCAGTTCGCGAGATTGCTCGGTGCGACGCGGGTCATCGGGAGCGCCGGGGGACCGGACAAGGCAGCCCTGCTGCGTGATCGGTTCGGGTTCGACGTAGGAATCGACTATCGCGCCCGCCCTGTCGGTGCTGCGCTGCGTGATGCGGCACCGGACGGCATCGACCTCTACTTCGACAACGTCGGCGGCGATCACCTCGTGGCTGCGCTGTCCGCGCTCCGACAGCAAGGCCGCGTCGCACTGTGCGGCATGATCTCGAACGGCGGTCCGGACAGTCCACCCCTGGACCGTCTGATCGAGGTCATCCTGAAGCGAATTACCATCAAGGGCTTCATCGTTCGTGATCACGAGGACCTCAGGAGCGAGTTCGAGGACCGCGTCGCCGGCTGGCTCGCTGCCGGCGACATCGTGGCCGAGTCCACGATCCACGACGGCCTCGACAACGCGGCCGACGCATTCTTGTCGATGCTCGGCGGCGGCAACATCGGAAAGATGCTGGTCCGGGTGTCCTGACCCGCGTCGTCCCGATGGACCGGACGTCTACCCGGCGATGGTTCGGTCGGTGTCCCAGTACGGTGCTCGCAGTGCCTTCTTGTCGAGCTTTCCCATGACGTTACGCGTCAGCTCGTCGACGATCACGTAGCGTCTGGGGCACTTGTACGATGCCATCGCCGCCTTGGCGAACCCTGCGAGTTCGGTGGTGTCCAGCGTTGTATTCGGTTCAGGGACAACCAGAGCCAGCAGGGCTTCACCGAAGTCGGCATCCGGTACTCCGATGACCGCGACCTCCGCGACGGCAGGGTGTGTGGCCAGAACTCGTTCGCTCTCGGCGGGGTAGAGGTTGACGCCCCCGGACACCACCATGTCGGCGACTCTGTCGGTGATGAAGACGAACCCGTTCTCGTCCACGTAGCCGACATCGCCCAGGGTTGCCACGCCCGGCAAAATGTAAGCGGCTGCGGTCTTTTCGGGATCGGCGTGATACACCACGCTGCGTTCCGGCGGGGTTCGGAAGCCCAGCACCCCGACCTGCCCACGGTCGAGTTCGTGTCCGTCGGCGTCGACCACGACTGCCTCGAACGGCGGTACTGCGCGCCCGACCGACCCCGGATGTGTACGCCAGTCCGGTGAGTCGATCTTGCACACCGTCCCGATTTCGCTGCCGCCGTAGGACTCCACCAGAACCGGCCCGAACCAGTCGATCATGGATCGCTTGACATCCGGCGGACACGCCGAGCCGGTGTGCGCAACGTACTCGAGGCTGGAGACGTCGTACTTCGAGCGAGTGTCGGTATCGAGTGCGAGCAGCCGCTGGAAGTGCGTCGGGACCATCAATGTGGACGTGACGCGGTGGCCGTCGATCGAATCCAGCGTCTTCTCGGCGTCGAAGCGGCCCAGCACCACTACGGGGTGGCCGGAGAGCAGGTGCCGAACGGCGGTCAACGGTCCGTTGTGCTGGAGTGGTCCCACGACCAGGTGTACTCCGTCCGGGTAGCCGGATCTCGCAGCGACCGCGTCGGCGAATTCTGCAGCGCTCTGGCCGGTGGCCGGCAACCATCGCACCTGGGTGCCGCGGGCGCGGCCGGTGGTGCCGGATGTGTAGACCAGAGGTGGACGCGCGGGGCGCTCGGTCGGAGGCGTGGATGCAGAGGAAGTTCGTCGCGGCGTGACGGCCTCCGACCAGTCCACCGTGTCGACGGCACCGTCGCACCCGTGCGCAATCACTTCGCGTAGGCCTGCGGTGGCCGCGGCGGCGCGGGACGAGGGGAGACCGGCCGGACCGGTCACCACCGCGACGGTTCCGGAGTCGAGGAACTGCTCCGCCATCTCGTTCGGTGTCAGCTGACGGGAGACGGCGACCGTGCCGACGCCCCGCGCAATGGCCGCCACGTGGGTGAGCAGGGTCGGACTGGAGTTCTCGCCGATGACGGCAATGCGGTCGTCGGAATCGGGGGCGATCTCGAGAAGGTGCTCGCCGAGCGCCTCGAGGGCGCTGAGCAGGTCGGACCACGTCGTCGAGGTGGTGTCGTCCGTCAATGCCCGGCCTGACGGATCGACTCGTGCTCGATCTCTGATTCGGTCGAGCATGGGATCGATCCTCCAAAGGTGTGACGCGACGGGTTGAAGTAACTTTATAGTGATTCTACTTACATTGCGCTAGTATGGTGACGATACTGGTGAAGACGTAAACAAAGTCTGCAGAGAGGTGTACGTGGTGACTTCGACCGCGACCGACCCGACCCGCGAGGCCATAGAGCCCGTGGGGTCGAACGATCCGACGCCGAGCCGAGAGGTCGTGCTCGATCTGCACCGCAGGATGGTGCGCATCAGGCAATTCGAGACCGAGGCCGGTCGGTTGATGGAGGGCGGTCGGATGCCTGGCTTCCTGCATCTCTACGTCGGACAGGAGGCTGTCGCGGCCGGCGCGATGTCCAACCTCAGGGACACCGACCAGATCACCTCCACCCACCGCGGACACGGTCATGCCGTCGCCAAGGGCGCCGAATTCAAACCGATGTTCGCCGAGCTGTTCGGTCGCGTCGACGGTTACTGCAAGGGCCGCGGCGGCTCCATGCACATCAACGACCTGTCGATCGGCATGCTCGGTGCCAACGGCATTGTCGGAGGCGGTATTCCGATCGCAGTGGGCGCTGCGTTCGCGGCCAGGTACCGCGACGAGGATTCGGTGGCGGTCCCCTTCTTCGGCGACGGCGCGAGCAACATCGGGGCGTTCCACGAAGCGGCCAACATTGCGGGAATACTCGAGCTACCGGTCGTCTTCGTCTGTGAGAACAACGGATACGCCGAATTCACGGCACTCCGTGACCACATGAAGCTGGAGAACGTGGCCGATCGTGCTGCGGCCTATGGATTTCCGAGCGAGATCTGCGACGGAATGGACGCGATCGCCGTGCGCGCCGCAGTCGGTCGCGCCGTCGAGAGGGCGCGAAACGGCGGCGGTCCCACACTGGTGGAAGCCAAGACGTACCGCTACTACGACCACCAGGGTGTGAAGGGTCTCCGCAAGACGTACCGCACCGAGGAGGAGGTCGAGGCCTGGAAGGAGCGTGACGCCATCAAGTTGCTCGAAGCGCGGGCGGTGACCGAGGGGCTGGTCACCGAAGCCGAATTCGCAACCGTCTGGGCCGAGGTCGACGCCGACATCGCAGAATCCGTGAACTTCGCCGAGGCCAGCCCGTTCCCGGATCTGGCCGACATCGCCCTCAACGTCTACAGCGACTGAAGATCTGAAAAGGCTGAGCATGTCTACTGCAACGGAAACACCCGACTCGACCGCGACGGCACCGAGCGCCGCGGGCAGAGTCACCACCTACGTCAAGGCCTACAACGAGGCCGTCGCCCAGGTCATGCGCGAGGACGACAACGTCTTCGTCGCCGGCGAGGACGTCGCGGCCTACGGCGGCGTCTTCCACATGTACGACGGCCTTCTCGCCGAATTCGGGTCGCGGCGCATGGTCGACACACCGATCGCCGAGATGGGTCTGATCGGACTCGGCGTCGGCGCGGCCGCACGCGGCCTACGTCCCATCATCGACATCATGTTCATGGACTTTCTGGCCGTCGCGCTCGACCAGGTCGTCAATCAGGCCGCCAAGATGAAGTTCATGTACGGGGGCGAGGTCAAGGTCCCCATGGTCATCGCTGTCGCGTACGGCGCCGGTGTCAGTGCGGGCGCACAGCATTCACAGAGTCTCGAAGCGTGGTTGGCTCACACGCCCGGTCTCAAGGTGGTCATGCCGTCGAACGCGTACGACGCCAAGGGCTTGATGGTCTCCGCCGTACGTGACGACAACCCCGTCGTGTTCATGCTCAACAAGGTCCTTCTCGGTGCCCGCGCCGAGGTACCGGAGGACGTCTACGCAATCCCGCTCGGTGAGGCGTCCGTGGCGCGAGACGGCGAGGATGTGACCATCGTGGCGTTCGGCCGCATGGTCTCCGAAGCGCTGAAGGCCGCGGACATCCTGGCCGAGTCCGGGGTGTCGGTGGAGGTCGTCGATCCGCGGACGGTCCAGCCTCTGGACACCGCCACCATCGTGAAGTCTGCGTCGAAGACCAACCGCATCCTCGTGGTGCACGAGGCCGTGACCTTCGGTGGAATCGGAGCCGAGGTGGCCGCGCAGATCCAGGAGGAGGCGTTCGACTACCTGGACGCGCCCGTACTTCGCGTCGGTGCTCCCTTCACGCCGGTGCCGTTCAGCACACCACTCGAAAAGGCCTACGTTCCCGATGCCGACCGCATCGTCGCAGGTGTGCGCCGTCTCCTCGAAAGGAACTGATCGTGGCTCAGCAGATCGTGCTGCCGAAGCTGGGTCTGACGATGCAGGAGGGCGTGATCGGCGAGTGGGTGGCCGAATCCGGCCAGCGCATCGGTCTGGGCGACGTTCTTCTGCGGCTGGAAACGGACAAGGTCGACGTCGACGTCGAAGCGGAGGCGGAGGGAATCCTGGCGACGACCGCGCAGGCCGGTGACGTCTTGCCCGTCGGCGCGGTGATCGGGTGGCTTCTCGGCGACGGGGAAACGGCACCGGGCGTCGACGCAGCGGTCGTGACCGCGGCCGAACCGGCCGCCGCCGACGGTGCCACCGCCGCCGTCGAGACCGAGGTGCCCACCCTGGGCAGCGACTCACGAATCAAGTCGTCTCCGAATGCCCGTCGGGTCGCTGCGATGTCCCACATCGATCTTGCCCGTGTGCGGGGTTCCGGCCCCGGCGGACGAATCGTGTCCGAGGACGTCGAGGAGTTCCTCGCGGCAACGCCCGTGCAGGACAAGGCAGACACTGCCGAGAAGGCCGGTGCCTCCGAGAAGATAGCGACACCCGAGCCGGCGCAGCCCCAGAACGCGGTCGGCGCGGACAGTGCGGCCGGTCGGTTCGTCGGTCCGGTACTCCGTCGTCGGGCAGCCGAGCTCGGAGTCGATCTCGGCGAGCTCGTCGGATCCGGTGTCGGAGGGCGAATCATGAAGAGCGACATAGAGACTGCCGCCGGTCGCGGTGTTTCGGTCCCGGTTGGCGCGCAATCGGCAGAAGCGGACGCGCCTGCCCGCACGACCGGCCCGAAACCCGGCGACATCATCCCGCTGAAGGGCATGCGAGGCGCTATCGCTCGCAACATGCTCGACAGTCTGCACTCCATGGCACAGCTGACGCACGGCTACGAAGCAGATGTGACCGCACTGGTGCAGATCAGGGCCGAACTGGGAGCCGAGTCCGCGCGCAGCGGGTCGAAGCCGCCGAGCCTCAACGCATTCGTGGTCAAGGCCGCAGCGCTGGCGCTGAGGAAGCATCCACTGCTGAACGCGGGAATCGCCGACGACGAGGTGACCCTCTTCGAGGCCATCGACATCGGCGTCGCCGTGTCGGTCGAGGGTGGGCTCGTCGTTCCGGTCGTCCGGGGAGCGGATTCGTTGTCGATCGGCGCAATCGGCGCTCGCACCACGGAATTGGCGACAGCTGCCAGGACGGGGAGGCTGGGATCGTCCGACATGGAGGGTGCGACGTTCTCGGTCAGCACGCTCGGGGCGTACGGAGTCGACTTCTTCACGCCGGTCATCAATCCCGGCAACGTGGCGATCCTCGGAGTCGGCAGAGTGAAGGACGGATTCCGTTGGGAGGGGCAGACTCCCGTCAAGACTCAGGTGATGACTCTGAGCTTGACGTTCGATCATCGGGCCGTGGACGGAGCTCCCGCGGCGGAATACCTCCGCACGGTGAGCGAGATCCTGGCGCGTCCGCTGAGCCTGTTGGCGGACTAGGCGAGCGGTAGGAGATGGAATCGACCGCGATCGACGACAGGCTGTTCGTCGAACTCGACCCACCACTGTTGGCCGGAAGTTCGTGTGGCGACTGCGATGTGGTCGTCTTTCCGGCAGCCCATCGGTGCCCGGGATGTACCGGCGAGAACGTCACGCGCATCGCGCTGCCGAACCGAGGAACGATCTGGACGTGGACCACCCAGGCGTTCGCGCCGAAACCGCCGTACCAGCCGCCGTCGTCGGGATTCGAACCGTTCGTCGTCGGATACGTCGATCTCGGTGCGGTTCTGGTCCAGTCGCGAATTGTCGGTGAGGTCGCGATCGGTGACGAGGTCGAGTTGTGTTTGCTCGACGTCGGCGGGGGCCAGGTCACGTTCGCCTTTGCCAGGGCGGTCTCGTGAGTCCGGCCGACATCTTCGTCGTCGGAGCGGGGATGCATGCCTTCGGGCGGCACGACGGTGTCTCCGGCATGGACATGGGGGAACATGCACTTCGTGCCGCGCTGACCGACGCCGGAATCGGGTGGTCCGATGTCGATGCGGCCGTCGGTGGCAGCAACGTCTCCGGCAAGCCCGACTCGCTGGTGTCTCGGCTCGGGCTGACCGGAATCCCGTTCACGACCGTCAAGAACGGCTGCGCCACAGGGGGAGTCGCGCTGTCGACCGCGGCCGACATGCTCACCGCCGGTCGAGCGGGGATCGTCGCAGTCGTCGGTTTCGACAAGCACCCGCGAGGAGCATTCGCATCCGACCCCGCGGCCTACGGTCTCGACCCCTGGTACGCGCAGACCGGTCTGATGGTCACCACGCAGTACTTCGCCATGAAGACTCGTCGGTACCTCCACCGGTACGGACTCGACGAGTACGCCCTCGCCGCGGTATCCGAGCGGGCCTTCGCCAACGGGGCCGCGCATCCGATGGCATGGCGTCGCACTCCGCTGACCTCTGCGCAGGTTCTGGCGTCCCCGATGATCAACGACCCGCTGACCCAGTACATGTTCTGTTCGCCGGGCGAGGGCGGCGTGGCACTGATTCTCGCTCGGGGTGAGCGGGCACACGACATGTGCGAGCGGCCGATTCGGCTGGCATCCGTCGAAGTCCGAACGAGACGACCGGGATCCTTCGAGGTCTTCTCACCCTGGTTGACCACCGATCCGGTGCACAGCCCGAGTATCGACGCGGCCGCGTCTGCATTCGCCGGAGCGGGTGTGGATCCGGCCGACGTCGATGTGGCGCAGTTGCAGGACACCGATTCCGGGTCCGAGTTGATCCACATGGCCGAAACCGGGCTCTGCGAGCACGGTGAGCAAGCACAGTTGGTCGGCTCCGGAGCGACCGACTGGGACGGCGACCTTCCGATCAACACCGATGGTGGATGTCTGGCCGGAGGTGAGCCGATCGGCGCATCCGGATTGCGGCAGGTGCACGAGGTGGTGCGTCAACTGCAGGGTCGAGCGGACGGGCGTCAGGTGCCCGGCGGGCCGACCGTCGGATTCACGCATGTCTACGGGGCACCGGGTCTGTCGGCCTGCACCGTGCTGACGAGCCGATAGCGAAAGGCGAACCATGACAGAGGTTGTCGACACCGTTCCCGAGTTGGCCGATTTCCGGTCGGAGGTCCGCTCGTGGTTGAGCTCGATCCTCCCGCCGCGGCCGACCCCGTCACCGGACGACCGGCCGGACCTGGCCGTCTTTCGCAATCTGTCCGATGACGACGAGTCGGCCTTGCTCGACGCCGTCAGAGAATACCGTCGCAGGCGTTTCGATGCAGGCTACGGCGCGGTGACGTTGTCGGTCGAGCACGGTGGACGCGGGCTTCCCGCGTCGTTCGCATCGGCCATCGCTCAGGCCGAGCGCGAGTTCGATGTTCCGCCTTCGACCGAACTCATCAGTGTCACCACGGGTCTCGTCGGTCCCGCGGTTGCGATGTTCGGGTCCGACGAACAACGTGAGACCTACGCGAATCCACTGCTGCGCACGGATTTGCTGGCCTGTCAGCTCTTCAGCGAGCCCGGTGCCGGCTCGGATCTGGCGGCTCTGGGATGCCGTGGGGTGCGCGACGGTGGCGAGTGGATCTTCAACGGGCAGAAGGTGTGGTCGTCGGGCGCACGGTTCGCAGACCTCGGGATGCTCCTGGCCCGCACCGATCCTGACGTGCCCAAGCACAAGGGAATCACCGCGTTCCTGGTTCCACTCGACCTCGAGGGCGTCGAGATCCGCCCGATTCGGCAGATGAGCGGGGGCGCATCCTTCAACGAGGTGTTCCTGCACAACGTTCGAGTTCCCGACAGCATGCGCCTGGGCGACGTCGGCGCGGGGTGGAAAGTTGCCGGTGCCACTCTGGCCTTCGAGCGCACCGCCTCCGGTTCGGTGACCCGCAAGAAGGGCGGCTCGGTCGCAGAGTTGGTGACTCTCGCACAATCCCTCGGTGTGGCCGGCGATCCGCTGGTGCGTCAGGACATCGCCGACGTGTACATCCGATCCGAACTGCGCGCCGCCACCGCCGACAGGGTAGCGAGGGCCGCTGCGGCAGGGATCTCGCCGGGACCGGCCGCGTCGGTCGGAAAACTGATGGCATCGGACGTGCTGAGCAAGATCGGCGAGATTGCCGCAGACCTGTTGGGAGAGAACATCTCCGCCCGGGTGAACGACGACCTCTTCGCGTGGTCCGAGCACGTGTTGGGTAGCCCGGGTTACCGGCTGGCGGGCGGCACCGATCAGATTCAGCGAACCATCATCGGCGAGAGAGTGCTCGGCCTACCGTCCGAGCCACGGGAGAATCGTGATCGGCCGTGGTCGGGGCGCGACAAGCGCTGATCTACCGGGTGGAGGTCTCACCAGGCGAGGGCGAGGGCCAGACGTTCCCGATGGAACGCGGAACCACCGAAGAGTTGAGCGTCTGCGCGTGCACGTCGAAAGTACAGGTGGCAGTGGTGCTCCCAGGTGAAGCCGATGCCGCCGTGCAGTTGCACCGCCTCGGCCGTCACCGTTCGGTACGCGTCCGAGCACCACGCCTGGGCAACCGAACCGGCTTCGGTGCGGTCTTCGGCTTCGACCGCGCGGGTCACCGCTGACCGACTCGACTCCACCAGCACCAGTAGGTCTGCGAGCGAGTGCTTCACCGCCTGGAAGCTACCTATCTCGCGGCCGAACTGCCGTCGTTCCTTGGCGTACCGGACCGTGGCATCGAGACTGGCCTGGGCACCGCCGAGCTGCTCGGCGGCCAGCACTATGCAGGCGAGGTCGAGGGCCGGAAGTAGTGCTGTGGCAGCGCTTCCGCCAGTTGTGAGACGCCGTGCCGAGGTATCGGTGAGGGTCACAGAGGCCTGAGCGCGGGACAGATCCAGTGTCTCGACGCGGGAGATCGACGCGCCGTCGGCAGACGCCTCGAGGACGAAGACATCGGGGCCGTCGGGAGTTGCGGCCACGGTGACGATCCATCGCGAGCCTGCGGCACCCGGGACGGCTGGCGTGTGCCCGCTCACCGTCCATCCGTGGCTGTTCTCCGAGGCGGTGAACGGCAGGTGGTCGGGCGACCACCACCCGCGCCGGTCGAGCCCGGCGAATGCCGCAGGCTGCCCTTCGGCGATGTCGGACACCACGTCCTCGGCGCTGCCTGCGCCGACGAGCACCTGCACCGCGAACAGGGTCGAGAGGAAGGGGACCGGAAGCAGGGCAGCGCCGAGCTCCTCGGCGACGACGGCCAACTCGTCCAATCCACCTATGCCACCGCAGGATTCGGGTAATCCGAGTGTTGCTGTTCCGATCTGCTCCGCCAGTATCGACCAGGCGCGCGTGTCCCATCCTGGGCCGGCCGGATCGAGTCGACGGCACAGGTCGTGTCCGCCGAGTTCGGTGGCAGCAGCGCGGACGGCAGCTCGAAGGGCGTCGAGTTCGGCGCTCATCGTGTGGAATTCACCGGCTTTCGAGGGTGGCGTGCGCCGCGGCGAGCCGGGCAACCGGGACCCGCCGAGGTGAGCACGAGACATAGTGCAGGCCGAGCGAATTGAGGAACGAGATGGACTGCGGATCGCCGCCGTGCTCACCACAGACACCGAGTTTGACGTCGGGACGAGCGGTGCGGGCACGGTCGACGGCCATGGAGACCAGAGCGCCGACACCGTCCCGATCCAGGACGGCGAACGGGCTGTCGGTGAGCAGCCCATGTTCGAGATAGTGGGCCAGTACCGTCTTCTCCACGTCGTCGCGGGAGAACCCGTAGGTGAGCTGGGTCAGGTCGTTCGTCCCGAATGAGAGGAACTGGGCCTCGGCGGCCAATGGTTCGGCCAGCAGGGCTGCGCGGGGAGTCTCGATCATGCTGCCGACGAGATAGGGAACGGTGACGCCGGTGTCGGCGGCAACGGTCGCAGCGGCCCGGTGCACCTGTGCGATGGCCTCGGTCAGTTCGCCCGGCAGCGACACCAGCGGAATCATGACCTCGAGTTGCGGTGTCATTCCTTCGCCGTTCACCACGACCCACGCACGGAACAGAGCTTCGGCCTGGGCGGGATACAACCGGGTCTGCACCATGGCGAATCGAACTCCGCGTAGACCGAGCATCGGGTTCGATTCGTGTGTGGCAGCAGCACGTTCGGCTTGTTCGCGGTCGCGATAGTGGCCGTCGGCCGGGAGGAACTCGTGCAGCGGCGCATCGAGCAAGCGCACGGTGACGGGTCGGTCGCCGACGACACGGAGCAGGTCGGTGAAGTCCGATTGTTGCGCGGCGGTCAGGGCCGCAATGGCCTCGATCTCCTCGGCCTCGCTCTCGGCCAGTACCAGCCGTTGAACCAGCGGGAGTTGATCGCCGAGGAACTGGTGCTCGGTGCGGCACAGTCCGATTCCCTCGGCACCGAGGCGAAAGGCGGTAGCGGCGTCGTCGGCATTGTCCGCGTTGGTGCGGATTCGCAGTTCGCGGATGTCGTCCGCCCAACCGAGCAACACTTCCAGTTCCGCTGACGGCTCGGCCGGCCGAATTGCCACGGTACCGACGTAGACGTCACCGGTACGGCCGTTGACCGAGACGGTGTCGCCCTCGGCGAGGGTCACGCCGCCGGCCGTCACGGTGGCGCGCTCTCTGTCGATGCGGATGGTCGCCGCGCCGCAGACCGCCGGACGACCGGCACCGCGGGCAACGACGGCGGCGTGGGATGCGAGCCCGCCGTTGGACGTGACGACCGCGGTGGCTGCCAACAGAGCGGGCACGTCGGCGGGGCTGGTCTCGGACGCAACGAGGATGACGGCCTTGCCCTGCGCTGCCAGAGCAAGTGCTCGATCGCTCGACAGTGCGATCTCGCCGACGGCAGCACCCGGTGACGCGGGGAGTCCGCGGACGAGCAACTGCTCGCTACCGGTGAGGGTGAGCTGAGCGTGCAGAAGGTCCTGCATCAGGTCGGGCTCGAGCATGCGCACTGCCTCGCTGCGGTCGATCGATCGCGCGTTGGCCAGATCCACGGCGAGATTGGTGACCGCACGTGGGCCTGGATGGTCCAGCGCCCCTGCACTCAGCAGGGCGAGCTGGCGATCGCGGACCTCGAACTCGATCTCGGCGACACCGCGCAGATGCGGCTCGAGAGTCGCGAAGATCTGATCGAGGATCTGTTCACCACCGGGAGTACTGGACAGTGGTTCGCCAGGACCGGGATTGGGATCGGCCTTGCGGACACCGAGGTGGAACACGCCGTGGGGTGCGTACTTGCCGGTCTCGAGATCGCGGCTGACGGCGGAACCATGGCCCGAGTCGTCCCAGGGGCCGAGTCGCAGAGCACGGACGTGCAGTGCAAGGCCCAGATCGTCCGGTAGGGACAGAGAGCGGCGGGCCCGCTGCCCGCGGGGAGAGGCCCAGCGAGCCAACATGGCGGTCGCTGCGAGGCCGAGCTGCTCGGCAGGTTCGGTGGGAAACGGACTGCCCGTCGCACGTTCGATCAGTTCGAGAAGGGCGGGTACGCGAGAGTGACTGTCGGGGTGGTCCTCGTCCAGATCGTCGAGATCGTCGGTGTCGACGTCGAGGGCACCTTCGGCGACGAATCGAAGGGTCGCAGCCCACGAGTCGTAGATGTCGCGATCGCGTCCGATCACCTCGACGAGTGCATCGACGTTCAGGGGCGAGAGCCCGATGACCGAGATGGCAGGAGGCAGAGCCGACACCGGAACCGGTGCGCTGCATCGCAGATGCAGCAGCATGGGTCGGCGCTCGGTGCGCACCGACGGCCAGATCCCGCGGACTGCCAACTTCTCCAACAGATTAATCGTGGCGCTCGCGGTGTCGGGAACACGCAGGCCGGCACCGGACCCGATCGGCACCGTCAGCCCGGGTACGACCGGAAGACCAAGCGCGACAAGGTTGTCCATCTCGACGCCGTGAACCCCCAGCGCGTCGGCACCGAGACCGCGAGCACGGCCTTGCCCGTACGGCACTGCTGCGCGCGCGGAGGTGAGTACGGAACTGTCGGACAGGGTCATTCGGCGCTACCGCGGACGAGTTCCTCCTCGAGGGCCTCGTCCTCGGCGCGGGTGAGTCCCAGCATCATCAGCACGTGCTGATGGAGCCACATCCACACGGTGTGGTAGCCATCGGTCAGGGGCGACGTCATCGACGCGGTGTCGCCGTTGTCGAACCGTTCGAGTGCGACATTCAGGCGGTCGCGGTACTCCAGTAGGACTGCACACTGCTTCCCACCGCGGCGGAGCAGCTTGGCCACGGATGTATGAATGTCCTCGAGCTGGTCGCGGATTCTGGCGTCGTATTGTGCATCGCCGTGGTCGTTGGCCGTGCCGTCCGGACGGCACTGCCATGCGGTGCACAGTTCCCGCAGCCGACGGTTGACCGGTAGGAATGCGCGCAGGAAGTCGGTGACCGCAGAGTGCTCGTCGCTTCCGTCTGTGAGACGAACCTGCGCACCGGCAGCGGCGATTCCGGCCTGCGTCGGCATGACGATCGGGCCCTTGGCCACGGCGTCACCGGCATCGACGACAGCCTGTAGCTCGGGCGTGACCGGCCCTCGAAGCATGCCCTTCACAACGAGGTCGACCAGAGCGGTCGATTCGGATGTGGTAGTCGCAAGGTCGTTCATGGTGCTCCTGGCGCTCTCCGGTCCCCCGTGGGGAACAGCCTTCGGCAAGTGACGTACGTCTACCGTAGGCGGGACTGTGACGGTGCTCATAACCTACTCAAATAGTAGTGGATGTCAAGAAACTTTGTCCAACTCTGTACAGGTTTGACTGCGGCTAGTTACTTGACAGCATGTCGCCTTTGGCGGCTAGGCTGCGTGTGATGGCCGCCACTCGGCCGACCGTCATACGGGAAGAGGGATCGCGACATGGACGACCGAACCGAGCTCTACATCGGCGGGAAGTGGGTGGCCTCCGCGGGCGGGGGCACCATAGATGTGCTCGACGCCACGACGGGTGAGCTGCTCGCCCGCGTACCCGCAGGAACGGAAACCGACGTCGACGACGCTGTCGCCGCAGCGCGCTCCGGCTTCGATGTGTGGTCGCAGTCCTCGATCGAGGAGCGCGTCTCGGTGTTGCGGCGGATCGCCGACGGGCTGGTCGAACGCGAGAGCGAGCTCGCCGAGATGATGGCGCGCGAGGTCGGGACGCCGATCGCTCGGTCTCGAACCGTACAGGTGGGGCTCGGAGTCACGATCTTCCGATCGATGGCGGACATTCTCGAGGACACCTCGTTGGAGGAACGTCGCGGGACATCGTTGATCCTGAAGGTCGGCATCGGTGTCGTCGGCGCGATCACGCCGTGGAACTACCCGCTCTACCAGCTCGCCGCCAAGGTCGCGCCTGCCATTGCAGCCGGATGCGCCACGGTGGTCAAGCCCAGCAGTGTGGCCCCGCTGGTCGCGTTCGCGGTCGCCGAGATCGCCGATTCGACCGCTCTGCCCCCGGGCGTGCTCAATATCGTCAGTGGGGCGGGCGGCCGGGTGGGGGAGCGACTGGCCGGACACCCGGACGTCGACATGGTGAGTCTGACCGGCTCGACGGCAGCCGGTGCTCGCGTCGGACAGGTAGCTGCAGCCGGAATAAAGAAAGTGACTCTGGAGCTGGGAGGCAAGTCGGCTTTCGTCATCGCTCCCGACGCCGACTTCGATGCAGCTCTGACCGCCGCGGTGCGCGGCTGCTACGTCAACAACGGGCAGACCTGCACTGCGACGACGCGGCTGCTGGTACCCGCCGATCGCCTCGAGTACGTCGAGGAGAAGCTGGCGGAGTTGGTCGGCTCGCAGCGGATCGGTGACCCCCTCGACGAATCCGTCGACATCGGACCGATGGCATCGCGTGAGCAGCAGCAATCTGTCCTCGATCACCTCTCCGCAGTTCCCTCGAACGCTCACTTCGTGGTCGGTGGGCCGGGCGACGTGCCCGACCTGGACGATCGACTGCGGTCGGGATTCTTCGTCCGCCCGACGGTGGTGAGCCGGGTCGACAACGATTCTGCGATCGCCCGTGAAGAGGTGTTCGGCCCGGTCCTCACGGTGCTCACCTACGACGGGATCGACGACGCGGTCCGCATTGCCAACGACTCCGAGTACGGGTTGTCCGGAGCCGTGTTCGCGGCCGACGACGACGCAGCGATTGCCATCGCCCGCAGGTTGCGCACCGGTCAGGTGGGCATCAACGGGGGGCGCTTCAATGCCCTTGCACCGTTCGGTGGCATGAAGAAGTCGGGTATCGGACGAGAGCTCGGACCGGATGGATTGGACGAATACTTCGAGAAGATCTCCCTACAGTTGCCTGCGACATGAGCGTCGAGGCGACCGGTGACATCACCCGGCTCATGGCGCGATTCGCGCGAGGGATCGACCTACGTGACTGGGATATGTATCGATCCGTGTTCACCGACGAGATCGACGTCGACTACACCAGCTACCGCGCGGGTAACGGTGGGCACTTCCGCGCCGAGGACTGGGTGCAGCGTGGGCGAATGCTGTTCCCGGGGCTCGTTGCGTCGCAACACTTCTTGTCGAACTTCGACATCACGGTCGAGGGTGATCGGGGCACGGTCATCACCTACGTGCGTGCCGAGCATGTACTCCCGAACACCTCCGGCGATGCCGTGTTCACCATCGGCGGGTACTACACCGATTCGGTGGTGCGAGTCGGCGGTGAGTGGAAGATCTGCCGAAAGCAACTGACGGTTCTCTGGAACTCCGGCAACCCGCAGGTGCTGACGCTGGCCCGTGAACGAGCGGGTGCCCTACTCGCCGAGGCCTAGACGCGTCAGAGGCGGCGAACGGGATCGGTCCCGTCCCAGTTCGTGGCGGCGTCGGCAACACGCCGGTACAGCTCGAGAATGCTCGGCCGTGGCTCGTAGATCTCCAGGAGATGTCCGAGCTGCGGCCGCGCATCGTGGAACGCGAAGTTGTTGCCGTGCGGGGTGGACGCCGACAGTAGGGCCGGCCAACCACGCTCGGTGAGTTGCCGTTGGTGCTCGGCGAACGACGCGACCATGATCGCAACGTGGTGCACACACCCGCGTGCTCGCGTGGTCTCGGCGAATTCCGGCGGTTCGGCCGAGTGCGTGTGCACCAATTCGATCTGCATGCGGCCCCATTGCCCGTAGGCCGATGAGTGGTCGAAAGCCCCCGTTCGGCCGTCGGAGCCGTACGCGGCCGTGATGACGTTCCGTCGCACGAAGAACGGCCCCGCTCCGGTACGGGCGGAGAAGTCGGCGGCCGCTTCACTGACGTCGTCGACCATGTACGCGATCTGAACCACACTGCCGAGCTCGAACTCACTCATCCGATTGTCTCGCTTTCCATGTGCAACCGTCGATTCTGATGCTTGCTAACTGATGATCGACTGCAGATACGACGCCGCGGTTCTCGATCGCGGCGGTTACCGCGATCCTCTCCTCGTCGATGATTCCTGCACCAAGGCGCACAATGTCGAGTTTTGCAGATTGCTGGACTTATCCCTGTACATAGTTGAGTATGACGTGGGTAACACAAGCGGATCTCAAGTAACTCGAGTCACAGGCGGGCTTTCATGACCGATGCACTGAGCATCACCAGTCTTTCCAAGACCTTCGGCGGGCACCGAGCACTCGACCGTGTGGAGTTGTCGCTGGCCCCGGGTGAGATTCGAGGGTTGGTCGGTCAGAACGGGTGCGGGAAGTCGACACTGATCAAAGTGCTGGCCGGATACCATGATCCGGACGACGGTGCCCGGATATCGGTCGGCGGTCACGACCTTGCCCTCGGTGTTCCCGGCAGTGGTGAGGCCGCTGGCCTACGATTCGTCCACCAGGAACTCGGGTTGGTCGAAACCCTCGATGTCGTCGACAATCTGGCACTCGGTCACGGCTACCTGACCACCGCGATCGGGACGATCGACTCTCGTGCCGAGCGAGCCCGGGCTCGCGCCGCCCTCGCCGAACTGGGAGTCGACCTCGACCTGAGCAAGCTCGCGGGAGCGCTGAGCATGAGCGAGCGCACGATGCTCGCGATCGCCCGTGCGGTTCAGGACAGGTCGGGTCAGGCCGCCGTCCTGGTACTCGACGAACCGACAGCCAATCTTCCCGCAGCAGAGTCTGTTCGGCTCTTCGACTTGGTGCGCAGGATCAGGGATCGCGGTGTCGCGGTCCTGTTCGTCTCGCACCACCTCAACGAGATCTTCTCGCTGTGCGACAGCGTCACCGTGATGCGGGACGGCGCTGTCGTGAGCACGCGTCCACTCGACGGTCTCGACGAATCGGGGCTCGTCGAGTTGATGATCGGGCGGCGCATCGACGATTTCCTGGCCGAACCGGAGGAGACATCGGATCCCGAGGGGCATCCTGTGCTCGAGGTGTCGGAGTTGAGTTGCGGTGCGGTGGAGAACTTCGGGTTCGCGATCAGATCCGGTGAGGTCCTCGGCATCGCCGGTATCACCGGCTCCGGTCGTGAGCAGATCGTGCCTGCGCTCTTCGGTGCCGAGTCTCGACGCGGGACGGTTGCCGTCGACGGTGTGGTGGTCGAACAGGGCCGCCCTGACCTCGCCATGTCGGCGGGCGTCGGATGCGTTCCTGCCGAGCGGCTTTCGAATGCTGCATTCGCTACCGCTTCCCTTCGCGAGAACGTCTCGGTCGCGGACCCGTGGGGTTTCTCTCGGGGTGGGATCGTGCGAGTGAAGCGGGAGAAGTCCGATGTTGCCACGTGGCTCGAGCGACTCGGTGTACGTCCGGCCGGTGACACCGAGCGCCATCTCGGCACTCTCAGCGGAGGCAATCAACAGAAGGTCGTGCTGGCCAGGTGGCTTCGGCGCAGTCCTCGCGTGTTGTTGTTGGACGAGCCTACGCAGGGTGTCGACATCGGTGCTCAGGCAGACATCCATGCACTCGTGGACAAGGCCGCGCAGGACGGCGCTGCGGTACTCGTGGTGTCCACCGACCACGGGGAACTCACGCGTTTGTGCGATCGGGTGATCGTCCTCTCGGCAGGCCGGGTGGTCGACGAATTCTCCCGCCCCCGCATCGACCCGGATCGAATGACGGCCTCGACTCTGAAGAAACCTGTGTCCGCAGCAGCGCGGTCCGGCGCAGAAGATCGGTGAAAGGATCACCATGACAACACAATCCCACGAAGGCACAGCAGCGTCGCCGCACACTCCACCGCCGGGCGGTGAGGTCGATGCCGAACGTCGCACGGCTCGACGACGGCCGAATCTCGGACTCGATCGCTTCAGCGGTCTCTATGTGTGGATCGTCGTCATCGCGCTCTTCGCGCTCTGGATTCCGGACACCTTCATGACCCAGGGCAACTTCCGCATCATCGCGGGCGACCAGGCGATCACCGCGATGCTGGCCATCGGGCTGATCGTGCCGCTCGCCGCCGGGGTGTTCGATCTGTCCATCGCAGGCATCATGGGCTTCTCGGTCGCAATGGTGTCCTATCAGCTCTCGCAGGGTGTCAGCACACCCATCGCCGTCGTCACCACGCTGCTCTGCGGTGCGGTGATCGGAGCCGTCAACGGTTTTGTGGTGGTCAAGCTCAAGGTCGACTCGTTCATCGCCACTCTGGGAATGTCGAGCATCCTGCTGGCGGGAACCTATTGGGTCACGGACGGCAAACAGATCACCGAAGGGTTCACCGACGGCTTCCTCGACCTGGGGAGCAAGCCGTTCCTCGGTCTGCCGCTGCCGTTCTTCTACATGATCGGCGTCGCCGCCGTGATGTACGTGGTACTCGAGAAGACCCCGTTGGGTCGCTACTTCTACGCCACCGGTGGCAACCGTCAGGCCGCACGGCTCGCCGGACTACGAGTCGAGCGGATCATGTTCGGCGCGTTGATGACGTCGGCCACCATCGCAGCCTTCACCGGAGTGGTCCTGGCGGCCAAGCTCGGCACCGCCGCACCCGATATCGGCCCGTCGTACCTGCTCCCGGCGTTCTCGGCCGTCTTTCTCGGCTCGACTCAGATACGCGCAGGCCGGGTCAACGTGCTGGGCACGCTGATCGCCATCTACCTGCTTGCCACCGGTGTCAAGGGACTGCAGTTGGCCGGTGCTCCCAGCTTCGTCAACGACCTCTTCAACGGACTAGCCCTCATCGTCGCCGTGGCTCTCGCGGCTCGGACCGCACGCCGTACCTGACCTCCCTCCTCTCGAAAGGTGATCACGTGAAATCAACCAACTGGACGAAGGCTTTCGTGGCCCTCGTATCCGCGAGCCTGCTGGCGTCCGCATGCAGCAGCTCGGACGAGACGACGACGACCGGTGCAGCTGCCGACGTGGCCGGCGCGCAGGCCGTCGCCGATCGGTACGAGGCACCGCCGGCCGATCTCGTTCTGACGACGCCGTTGAGCAGAGCTCCGGACAGCGGCAAGTACGTCATCAGTATCGAGACCCCACAACCCATCTCGAGCGCGAAGAACGACGCCATCCAACAGGCCGCGGACGTCCTCGGGTGGCGCTATCAGCGAGTACTGATGGGCACCGACGCAGAAGCGGCACCCAAGGCGATGGATCAGGCCATCGCGCTGAAGCCGGACGCGATCCACATCTCGGGTACCCCACTCACGATGCTCACCCGGCAGATCGAATCTGCCGAAGCCGCAGGCATTCCCATCATCGCGGACAGTATCGCGGGCCCGCCCGTGGCCGGTGTCATCTCGACCGCATTGGACGGTGACGCTCAGGTCGAGGAGTGGGGAAAGATGGTCGCGAGTCAGGTCGTCGCCGACAGCGACGGGCAGGCGAACGTCGCCATCTTCTCGATCACCGACTATTCGATCCTCAACGTCTTCACCGACGCGTTCACCGCACAGTTGAAAGCCCAGTGCCCCGACTGCACAACCCAACTCGTGAACCAGCAGGTCACCGATCTCGGCACCAAGACCCCGCAGAGCGTGGTCAGTACGCTCCAGCGTGACCCGACCATCAACTACGCGGTCTTCTCCTTCGGTGACCTCGTGCTGGGTGTCGATGCGGCCCTGCGTGGGGCAAGCCTGACCGATCAGGTGACCTTCGCCGGTCAGACGCCGACGCCGGACAACCTCGAGTCACTGAAAGGCGGCGACAACAGTGTCTGGGTCGGCTTCCCGGTGCAAATTCTCGGATGGCGCGTGATCGATACTCTGGCAAGACAATTCAACGGTGACGACCTCGCCGCGGCCGATGCCGCGTTCCTTCCCACGCAACTGCTCAACAGCGACAACATCGGTTCGGCAGTCCTCGACGAGGACACCGGCTACTACGTCGGCGTAGCGGATTACCAGGGTGAGTTCGAGACACTCTGGCAGAAGTGACGCCACGGATCCTGTCTCTGTCCCACCTCTCGGCGCTGCATCTGGCACCGCCGGAGCTGATCGACTGCGCTGCGTCGGGCGGCTTCGGCGCGGTGGGCGTCCGAGTGGCGCACACCGAACGCGACCGGGGATTCTGTCTCCCGGCCGGATCGGCGCTGCTGCGTGAGACCAAATCTGCGTTGGCGCACAACGGGATGCGAGTTCTCGATGTCGAGGTGGTCAAGCTGCATCCCGGAAGTTCGAGAGGGGACTGGTCGTCCATCCTCGACGCAGGTGCCGAGCTCGGTGCCCGGCACCTGCTCGTCACGGTGCTCGACGACGAGCGCAACCGGGCAGCGGACAACTTCGGCGAGATCTCGGAGTTGTCCGAGGACGTCGGTCTTCGGTGTTGTCTCGAGCCGATGATCTTCTCGTCCATTCGAGACTTCTGCGCCGCTGCCGACTTCGTCGCCGCTGCCCGGGGCAGCAATGGCGGTGTTCTCGTCGACGCCCTGCACTGGGTACGGGCGGGGTCGGCGCTGTCCGATCTCGACGCCGTCGACGAGAACTCGTTGCCGTACTGGCAGATCTGCGACGCGATGTCGGCGGAGCCCTGGGACGATCTGAACGCAGCGATCACCGAGGCTCGCACCGACAGGCTCCCGCCGGGACAGGGCGCCTTCCCGCTGGTCGATCTCGTGCGGGCACTCCCGCCCACCGCTGCGGTCAGCGTTGAGGTCCCGTCCGCCCGTAGCGCAGGCGATACGCGGGCGTGGATTGTGGAACTGGGTCGAGCTACTCGAAAGGTGCTCGACGAAGCGGAAAGTGAGAAACTGGAGACATGACCAATAAACTGAATTGCGCGCTGTCGTGACCGGCACCTCGGAGCGAAGGTACGTCCACGTCGTCGCACCCGGCACAGCCGAGACGAGTGTCGACGCTGCACCCGTGCCTGCCCCGGACGGTGTCGTCGTCGACATCCGCTACTGCGGGATCTGTGCAACCGACACACACGGATACTCGTCCGCGGCCCTGCCGCCGGCCGTGTTCGGCCACGAATGGACGGGCACGATCAGCGCCGTGGGCGAGAACGTGACCACCTTGCGGGTGGGTCAGCGCGTGGTCGCAGGTGTCGGGCCTGCATGCGGCGTGTGTGCCCAATGCGGGGCAGGTCACGCCGCTCACTGCGACCTCGCATTCGCAGAGGCCAACGGTATTACCGATGACGCCCCCGCACACGGCGGATTCGCCACCACCCTCACGGTGTCCGCACGCAGGGCCATCCCGGTGCTCGACGCGCTGTCGGACGAAGAGGCCGCGTTGATGGAGCCGGCGACCGTGACGTTCCATGCCGTCAAACGTGCCGCGATCACGCTGGGCTCCACCGTCGTCGTCCAGGGAGCGGGTCCCATCGGTCTACTGACCGCACAACACGCACGTACCGCTGGGGCAGGCCGAATCCTCGTCAGCGAGCCGTCATCCGCACGTCGAACGGCGGCAACGGATCTGGGCTTCACCGACGTGGTGGAACCGGCGGATCTCGCAGCGTTGCTCGCCGACGTCACCGGTGGGCTCGGGGCCGACGTCCTGTTCGAGTGCACCGGAGTCGCCGCTTTGATGCAACCGTCCGCCGAGCTGGTCAGACGGGGCGGGACCCTGGCATTGCTCGGGTATCCGGGCACCGATTCCTCTGTCAGCTATGGCGATTGGCAGTCTCGCGAGCTCACGGTGATCGGCTCGCTGGCGTACTCGCACGAGGATTTCCTCGGTGCGATGACACTGGTCGCCGAAGGTCGGATCGATGTGAAGTCCTTGCACACCGGCACGATCGGGCTCGGTGAACTGGTCGAGATGTTCGCCGAGCTCGACTCCGGGACGAGTCGGCACGCCAAGGTGCTGGTCGACCCGAGTCGTTGACGCGGTGGGTCAGACGGGAGCCGGCACCGGCACCGTCTGACCGCTCCCGCAGGTCGCTCCACCGTCGACCGGGATGGCGACACCGGTGACGAACGACGCCAGCGGTGAGGCCAGGAATGCGATGACCTCGCCCACCTCGCGAGCGGTGCCCCAACGGTGAAGGGGCACCATCGTTCTGAGCGCTTCGTAGCGGTCGGGGGTGTTGTCCTCGATGCGTCGGGTCATGCCGGTGCTGATGGGCCCCGGGCAGACGGCGTTGACGCGGATTCGGTCGTTCGCCAGGTCCAGGGCGAAGGATCGTGCGAGGTTCACAGCGCCGGCTTTGGCCGCGGCGTACGGCCACCGGTTCGGCTCACCACCGAGCGCGGTTGCCGATGCCGTGATCACGATCGAACCGCCGCCTGCTCGGCGGAACGCAGGAATGGCTTCGCGCACACCGAGTACGACCGCACGAAGGTTGACCTCGATCGAACGATCGAAGACCTCCATGTCGAGGGTTTCGATGGATCCGGATGCAGGCACACCGGCATTGAGTACCAGGGCGTCGAGGCGTCCGAACGAGGTCTCCGCGAGCTGTACTGCCGCACGGTTGTCGTCCTGGTGGGTGACGTCGCCGACGAACGGGACCGCATTGTCGTTGCCGGACAACCAGTCCAACGACTCCGCGGTGGTGTCGAACGCAACGACCGAGCCGCCGTTCTCGAGAATGATCTCCGCGGTCGCACGGCCGATACCCGATCCCGCACCTGTCACCACCGCGACGGTGTTCACGACGCGCTCGCCGTCGCCGGAGTCGACAGATCCTCGATGTCGTCGAGCAGGACTGCCAACCGCGCCGGTGCGTCGACCCAATCGTTCGGCGAACGCATCTCGTCCCAGAAGTTGGGCTCGACGATCAAGTGTTCTGCGCCTGCCGCCAGCGCAGTGCGGATGTCGGTGCGGACCCCGTCGATGCCCTGGCCACCCGATCCCACATCGTCGGTGGGCCGCTGCAGATACGAACGGAGGAACAGTCGAATCGGACTCGCATCCTCCGAGCGCAGTTCCCGCATCGTCTCGAGTTGTTCGAGCAGAGCCTCCGGGCTGCCACTGCTGGGGTTCCAGATGTCGAACAGTGCTGCGGTGCGCTTCAATCCGGTCGCCGAACGCAGGCCCGAGAGCAGTGGTGGGTGTGGCTGCTGCACTGGTTTGGGTCGGACGATGGACCGCGGGATGCTGAAGAACTCACCCTCGAATTCCACCGGGTCGGGTCCCCAGCAGGCCTGCACTGCCCGTACCAATTCGCCCATCCGACGGCCGCGGGTGCGCGGATCGACATCCATCTGAGCATGTTCCTCGTCGGACCATCCGGCCCCGAGACCGGCGACGAGTCGTCCGCCCGACAGCAGATCCAGAGTCGACAAGCGTTGCGCCAGTTCGACCGGACGATGGTAACCGGCCACCAGGATGCTGCTGCCTATCGTGATCGTCCTGGTACAGGCAGCGGCGAACGCCATCAGTTCGGTGGCACCGAGAACCGAGCGGTAGGCGGGATGCACGCTGGTGGTGTGGCGCCCGCCGTAGATCGATTCGTTCTCTTCGGGATAGAACAGGTGCTCCTGAACCCACAGGCTCGAGAAGCCCAGTTCCTCGGCCGAGGTGGCGAAGGCGCGGACAGCACCGGCATCGACATGTTCACCGAGCTGCGGGAGGGACAAACCGATTGCGAGAGTCACAGTACGGTCACCGTTCCCGTGTTTCCGTCGACTTCGATCATCGCACCGTCGGGGATTTTCAGGGTTGCGTCCTGCACCGAGACCGCGCAGGGAATGCCCAGTTCGCGGCACACTATCGACGAGTGAGTGATGGTGGCACCGACGTTGACGACCACGCCGCCGGCGAACACGAAGAGAGGGGTCCAGGCCGGATCCGTCTGTGGGGCAACGATGATGTCGCCCTCGGCGAGGTCGCCGACTTCGTACGGATCATGGAGGATGCGCGCTCGGCCGCGGCTCACCCCCGGTGCGCCGCCGACTCCGGTCAACGAATCGCCGGGAGCTGCGATCTGCGCCTTGTTCTCGGTCCTTCTGGGCCACTGCGAGAGTGGCAGCGGCTCGAACAGGAAGAAGGGCGGCTCGAGGTCGAAGAGTGCGAGGTACTGCTCGCGCCGCTCGGCAACGGTGGTTGCGAAACTTTCGGGATCGGCGACGAAAGCATCGAGTTCGTCGTCGAGCAGCATCGTGATGTCGTGGTGGTCGTCCATGATGCCGCGGTCGACCATACGATGCCCCAGTTCGTACAGGGCCGTGCGCATCTCGCCCATCACCTTCACACAGGCAGTCTTGGTTCGCTCTCGCCAGGGCATGAACTTGGTGATGGATTTGGCAGCGTCGAGGAAGCTCTGACGAGTTGCATCGTCGGGCATCTTGGCGGCGAGCTCCGCGGTGAGTGCGATGCGCTTGGACTCGTTGCGCCGTCCGATCACCTCGGGGTCGGATTCGTCGGGACTGAGCCGCATTCCGTTGATGGCCAGCAGGGCGAGCACCGGCTTCGATTCCCAACTGTCGGAGCGGATGTCCCACTCGTTCGGCGCTCGCGATCCGAACTTGTACAGAAAGTCGTCGAAGTCCTGTCGGAACTGCTTCGCATCGGGGGAGTCGCCTGCATCGACGGCGTCGAGGAGAGTGGTGAGTCCGTTGTCGAACAGGGAGGTCAGTTCCGCGGACTTCGCCACCGACCGACCCATGTTCCACAGGGCGTACGACGGTTCTGCCGAGTCGACTCCGCCCAGCCCGCTGAGGAGGTCGCCGAGCTTGTCGGCTTCACCGATGGCCTCGAGCAAGGCTCCGGCCACGGCAGGCCCCATCGTCGAGAGTGTGGTGGTCACCGGGTGGTAGGCGTAGCAGAAGACGAGGTCCGGAACGAACGATCGCGCGTGGTCGACCAGTTCGCGATCGCTCAGTGCCGACATGTCGGGGCGAGCGGCGCGAGCGGCGTCCGCCCGACGCTTCGCCTCCTCTGCCTCGGGAAAGGTGTCGGTGGTCAGAGCCCACGCGGTCTTGTCGGCCAATCCCGCTGTGAGCTGGTCGTTCTGGTGCCACGGTTGTTCGACGTAGTCGGGGATGTCGGGGTGATCGCCGACCCACAGGCTGTTCCAGACCGGAACGGTCAAGCCCGGCAGGCGGGCTCCGTTCAGCTCGGTCATCGAGAAGTTGGTGTAGTGGTAGCCGCCGAAGTTACCGATGATCTGCGGCATGGTCTCGTCGATCTCGGAGGGCAGGTGAGTGCCGAGGTGTTCCACATATCCTTCGCGCCAGCCGATGTTGAGGCCCTTGTTCCAGACGAGGGTCACGTTGAGCGGACTCGACGGGTCGGGAAGTACCTCCCCGGCGTTGGCTCGGGTGTACACCGGGTACCGCTCGCTGAACTCCCAGTCGGTGATCCAGCTGTCGCGATCGTTCTCGACGCTCACTGAGTGCTCCTCTGCCGTTGATGCCGGACTGTATTTCAAGTCACACTATAGAAACTGTGGGGCAAAAGAAACATGTACAGAGATATTTGTCCGCAAGTCCGACAGGTTTGCCGACGTCAGGCGAAGCGTCAGTAACTTGAGAAGTAAATCAGTAACGATTTCGGTCGTGGACGAGCGCGGCCGCGACGGCCTCGACGTGAACGGTGGTGCTTCCGAGCAGTAGCTCACTGGTCTTGGCCCGGCGGAAGTACTGGTGCAGTGGGTGTTCCCACGTGAAGCCGATGCCGCCGTGGATCTGGATGGACTCCTCGGCGGCAGAAGTCGCGGCCCGGGACGCGAGCACGCGCGCGGTCGCTGCGGCGACGACGAACTCGCTCGTGCGTCGCGTGTCGGCACCCGCCGCATCGAGTACAGCGGCCTCGGCCAATTCGATCGCGATCAGCATGTCGGTCAGACGATGCTTGATCGCCTGGAAAGATCCGATGGCCCGGCCGAACTGTCGCCGGGTCTTCGCGTACTCCACCGACATCTCGAGGCAGGCGCGCGCCGCACCCACTTGCTCGGCGGCAAGGGCCGTGATGGCTACCGCTTGTGCCGTGGCGAGACCGGTCGGCAGGTCTCGGCCGGTCACCCGATGTGCGACGGCAGCGGAGAACTCGACTCGCGTGAGCCCGCGCGTGAAGTCCAATGTTTCTCGGCGAGTTCGGGTTACCCCGTCGGCGTGCGCATCGATCGCAGCGAGGTGAGGTCCGTCCGATCCGTCTGCGACCACGAACAGCACATCGGCATCGGAGCCGTCGACGACTGCTTCCTGGGCACCGTCGAGAACGACGGTGTCGTCGGCACCTTCGCGCGCGGTGACGAGCGAGGTGCAGAAGGGAAATCCCGTCACGAGTGCTGCAGTGGCGGTGCCATCGGCGATCGACGGGAGGTATTGCGCGCAGGCAGCATCGGAACCGGCATGCAGAAGAGTGAGCCCGGCCAAGATCACCGACGAGAAGTACGGAGCGCGTCCGAGCGAGCGACCGAGTTCGGACATGACGACTGCAGTGTCCTTCAACGCGAAGCCCGCACCACCGACGTGCTCGGGGAACGGAATCTCGGTCAAGCCCATCTCCAGAAGTGCAGGCCACACATCCTCTCCTGCAGCAGTTCTCGACAACGATGCCCGCAGACTGCTGCTCAGATCCTGCTGTTCTTCGGACAGTTCGAGTGTCATGCGAGGCCTTCCCGCGGTTCACGCGGCAAGCCGAGTCCGCGTTCGCCGATGATGTTGCGCTGAATCTCGTCGGAACCCCCGGCAATTCGGTATCCGGGTGCGCCGAGAAGATGCTCGGTCCAGGCAAACGTGTCGGGTACCCCGGTGTCGGCAAGAATGCTCGGCCCGAGGAACGACGCTGCCGCGTCGCCGATGCGTTTGAGGTTCTGGGTCCAGACCAGCTTGCCGATCGATCCTTCCACTCCCGGAACGGCTCCGGCCAGTTCTCGTTCGGCGTAGCGAGCCACCAGCAGTGCCGAGGCCCGCTCGTAGATCGCCGCGTCGGCGAGCTGTTGACGAACCAGTGGGTCTTCGGTGATGCCCGAAGTCCGTGCCAACCGCAGCAGGTCGGCACTGTTTCCACCGGCGCTGACAATTCCTGCGCTCGAACTTCGCTCGAAGCCGAGCGTCGTGAGGGCGACCGTCCAGCCGTCTCCCTCGGCACCGAGGCGCAGTGAGTCCGGCAGCTCCACATCGGAGAAGAACACTTCGTTGAACGTCGAGCCACCGGACATCTGACGGATCGGTCTGATGTCGACACCCGGGCTGTCCATCGGCACCATGAATGCCGTCATTCCCCGGTGTTTCGGGACGGTCGTATCGGTGCGGGCAATGAGAAGACCCCACTCGGAGAACTGAGCTCCCGAGCTCCAGACCTTCTGGCCGTTCACCCGCCAGCCACCGTCGGTCTTCACCGCCTTGGTGACCAGTCCGGCGAGGTCGGAACCGGCTCCAGGCTCCGAGAACAGCTGACAACACAACTGGTCGGCTCGGAGGAAGGCCCTGACGAATTGCTGCTTCTGCTCGTCCGTGCCCAGTGCATGAATTGTCGGAGCCACCAGTTCGACTGTGACAAGGACGCTTTCGTGCCGCTCGGGCGCTGTGAAGTCTCGTTCGAGACCGACGTACGCGCGCTCGTGGCTTGCGGTCAATCCCGGACCGCCCCATTCCGGACCCCATGTGATGGCTCCGAAGCCCGCGTCGATGCGAACCCCTTGCCATTGTCGGGCGGCGTCGATGAGCTGCCGCTCTTCGTCGTGGCTCCGATCGTGGAAGATCGCATAGTTGCAAACGGCCGATTCATTGCTCCGCCGCGCCAGGTTTTCTTCGAGCCACGCTTCGGCCTTTTCGGTGAAAGCCTCAACGTCGATACCGCGATCATCCGGTGTCATGCTTTCTTGCCTCCTGCCATCTCGGCAATGCGTGCCTCGACCGCCGCCTTCGAGTCGGGGTGTTCGGACAGGCGGAGTGTGAACGTCTGTTCCAACTCGTATCCGCGCTTGAGATCGAGGTTCTCGCAACCGTTCAGCGACTGCTTCGCGAGAGTGAGTGCGTAGCGACTCTTCGACGCAATGGATCGCGCGCGCGTCATGGCCGTGGTCATGCAGTCGTCGTGCGCGACGACCTCGATCGGAGCACCCCAACTCCGTAGTGTCTCCGCGTCGACTGCGTCGGCCGTGAAGAACAGACGCCGCATGGCTTGCTGCGGCAGCATGCGCGCCGTGAACCGGCCGCCGCCGAGGACACCGACTCCCATTTCCGGAAGCCCGAATGTCGCCCGCTCGGACGCGACCACCAGATCGCAGACCGACGTCAAGCCGAACCCGCTTCCGAGGCAGGGCCCGTTGACGGCCGCGATCACTGGGAGTGCGCAGTCCAGAACTCCGAAAATCGCTCGGCGCACTTCCCGCATCTCGATCTCGCCGCCGATCGAGTCCATGACCCGAAAGCTTCCGAGATCGTTTCCGGCGCAGAATATTCTGCCTCGACCGGTGAGCACCACGGCGCGAATGTCTTGGTTGTCGGACAGCGCCTCGAAGACCGTGGCGATCTCCCCGTACATCTGTGTGTCGATCGCGTTGACCTTGCCGCGGGCCAACTCGACCACCGCGATGCCGGGTTCCGGCTCGGTCACCGTGAGATGTTCGATTCCGTTCGGCTGGAGAGGCATTGGGGTGTCCTATCTTTCGTGTGCTGCGGCAAATGTCATCGCAGCCATCTGAGGCGGCACCGTGACGCGGTCCTGCGTCCAGTTGCGCAGTGCGAACTTCTGAATCTTTCCGCTGGCCGTCTTGGGTAGTGAGTCGACGATGAAAACGCTCTCCGGGATCTTCTGTACGGCGATTCGGCGCTGTACGAGGAACTCGCGCACTTCCTCGAGACTCAGATCTCGGTGGTCGCGAGTGACGACGAAGGCGCAACCACGTTCTCCCGTCACAGGATCGGGACCTGCGACAACGGCGATCTCGAGCACATCGGGATGTGTTCCGAGTTCGTTCTCCACGTCGTAGGCGCTGACCTTTTCGCCGGACCGGTTGATGATGTCCTTGATTCGCCCGACCACATGAAGGGCTCCGCTACCGTCGAAGCGGCCGAGGTCGCCGGTACGGAAGAATCCATCGTCGGTGAACGCTGCGGCGTTGAGAGAGGCATCGAGGTAGCCGAGGAAAGTATCCGGTCCACGCCAGACGATCTCGCCGACATCGCCGGTCTGCGCGATCCCACTGGAGGCGTCGGTCACGACCACCTCGGTTGTCTCGATGGGGCGACCGTCGGATTTCATCCGCAGTGCAGGCGGGTCCCACCGGTCCGCGGTGGTGACAGACGGACCCTCGGTGGCCCCGTACATCCGGACGACGGTACCGAGGCGGGTGGTGGCCGCCGCGGTCAGAGCATCGGGGATGTCGGCTCCGCCGCAGACGATATAGCGGATCGACGGGGTCGACGAGTGAGTCGCTTCGGCGGCGTCGAGCAGGCCTCGGAGAAACGGTGTCGAGAAGATCATGAAGCTGCACTGTTCGTCGATCACTCGCTGCAGCGCTGTTGCCGGGTCCCAATCGGCCTGCAACACAACGGTTGCGCCCACTACGAACGGGAGAACCAGAGCACAGTTGACTCCGGTGATGTGCGTGACCGGAGACGGATTGAAGACAACGTCGGTTTCGTTCAGTCCGAACCACCGCGCCATCGACAGGTTTTCGTACACCAGGGTGTTGTGGCTGTGGAGTACGCCTTTGGGGTCTGCGGTCGTTCCCGACGTGTAGAGCAACAAGCAGATGTCGTCGGGCGACGGAGAAGTCGCGGCATCGAGTTCGGCGACCATCGCGTCCGTGGCCTCGCCGATCAGGTCGGTCCACCTGGTTCCAGGTCGGTCGTCCGCGTAACCGCCTACGGTGACGATCGATTCGAGGTCCGGTAGTTCGGCGGAGAGGTCGCTGTACATGTCGGCGACGTCGACCCCGCGCAACTCGGCGGGTACGAAGGCGATCCGCGCCCGCGACTGTCCGAAGATGAAGCGGAGCTCGCGAAATCGGTAGATCGGCACGATCGGATTCGCGATGGCTCCGAGCTTCATCGCGGCATGGAAGACGACGATTGCCTCGGTGCAGTTGGGGAGCTGGAACGCGATCACATCGTCGGAGGTGATCCCTCGGGCGTGCAACGCAGCCGCCAGTCGAGTCGCGTCACGGTCGATGTCGGCGAAGCTCACGCGCCGGTCGCCGTCCACCACAGCAGTGGCGTCGGGATAGAGGCGGGCGGCACGTGAGAGGTAGTGCCCGATCGGAAGATCTCGCCACAGCCCGCGTTCGCGGTACGACCGGGCGAGGTCGCTGCCCGGCGGCCGAGTCGGCAACATGGTCGGCTCCTGCCCTAGTCCTTCAGTTTTCTGACAATCACTACAGTAACTAAGCTACCAAACTATGTATAGAGTTAACCCGCATCACACCGAGATCGATGAGGTCAGGCCACAGACATGACAGCTGAGGAGAGTGTCGCTCCGCGGGGGCGATCGCCCAAGGTCTCCGCGAGGATCGCCAACATCATCGCGGACCGCATCCTCGACGGGGGCGTGGTGGAGGGTGAGCGGTTGCCCACGGAGAAGGACATGATGGCCGAGCACGGTGTTGCTCGGACCACGGTGCGTGAAGCGCTGCGTCTGCTCGAAAGCCGCGATCTGGTCACCATCAAATCGGGAATCGGCGGCGGGCCGGTGGTCAAGCGGCCGAGGCTCGAATCACTCGGCAACACCATGAAGCTGTTCCTGCAGTTGGACGGGGCCAACATCAGCGACGTCATCGATGCTCGTCTGATGCTCGAACCCATCATCGCTCGCGAGGCCGCCTCGAACGTGAGCGACGAGCAGATAAAGGTCATGCAGGGTGCGCTGGATCGAATGCGCGAGGACCCGGGTGACTACGGCAATTTTCAGGAGAACAACGCCGAGTTTCAGCGGGGGGTGTACGACGCGGCCGGAAATCCGGTCCTGAACATTCTGATGGAAACTCTCTGGCTGTTGGTGCGCGACGCCGAACCGAACGAGCATCCTCTCGCGACGCGGCTGGCGGCGATCGAGATGCAGCAGGACGTCCTCGATGCGCTGAGCCTGCGCGATCCCGACGCTGCTGCGGCCACGATGAGCGCGTTCGTCGGCGAATCGGCGAAGTACTACCGTCGGCGCCTGCGGGCCATCATTTCCCGTCCGGTTCGGTGGCAGATGTAGATCTCCGAGACACCAGTGGTGTCGGAACGGATCTCGTCGCGGACTCCATCGAATCGACTCCGTGCTCGGTTTCGACCGCTTACTCGACGCGCTCTCCGTCCACTTCACCGGCGGTGGTGCCGCTGGACGCTCGGAGCGGACCGACACCGCCGAACAGAACCGACGCTCCTGCCGTCAGAAGTTCGGGAAGGTCGTTCTTCTCGTCGATCAGCCAATGCTCGTACGCGGAGATCGCCACGCCCAGGAGCATCCACCCGACGGTGCGCGGAAGGTGGTCGGCAGGGGCTGAGTTCGTTCGTGCAGCCACGTACTCGGCAATGACCTGACGCCAGCCCTCGTACATCACCATCGAGTAGCTCTGCAGTGCTGGATTTCCCAGGATCAGCGCCATGCGCTGTCGATGGACGGCAGCCTCCTCGGGCGGAAACGTGTTGAACTGCAACAGGGCCGATTGCAATCCGTCCGCGAGTCCGATGTCCTCGGGCAGCCCGTTCAGGTGGGTCCTCAATGCCAAGAGCTGAGCGTCGAAATCGCCCCAGGGAACTGCGTTCTTGGATGGGAAGTAGCGAAAGAACGTGCGCCTCGCGATGCCCGCGGCATCGGCGATGTCGTCGACGCTGGTCTCCTCGAATCCCTTGGCGGCGAACAGCTCGATTCCGAGATCACTCAGCTCGCCCCGCGTTGTGGACGGGCGTCTACCTGGCTGATTGGAGGGTTTCGCGCTCCTGACCATTTTCTTCTTTCCATCCTCTGGTTTTCTGCACTCAGTGTCATTATGTTGGTGACCCAAGCCACTGTCGACTCCGATTGTGGTCCGCAACAATCTCCGGAGGTTTCAGATGTCGAAGAACAACGAGAACGCTGTGGTCGGTACGGCTGTCGTCGAGTCCGATCTGGTCGAGGAGTCGTTGGTCGAGGAAGTGTCGATCGACGGCATGTGCGGCGTGTACTGATCATGACCGCTGCAGTGCGCGAGGACCTCGACGAGTTCGATCTGGATGCGCGGTGGGTTCTGCATCCGCAGGTGGCGTTGCGTCCGGAGTCGTTCGGGGCGTTGCTGTATCACTTCGGAACTCGCAAGCTTTCGTTTCTGAAGAACCGCACGATCGTGGCGATCATCGAATCGCTGCCCGAGCACTCGGACATGCGGTCGGCGATCGCAGCCGCGGGGATCACCGAATCCGCGTCGGCTCCGTACGTGAAAGCACTCACCACGCTGGCTCACTCGAACATGATCACCCGCCCGTAAAGCCCTGACCTACTGCAGAAGAGGACTTCCGCCCATGACCTCCACCCTCGAAAGACCAGCTCCGGTTGGAAAACTGGTCGATCAGTTCGAGCTCGGGCTCGACGCACCGATCTGTCTGACGTGGGAGTTGACCTACGCCTGCAACCTGTCGTGCGTGCATTGCTTGTCCTCGTCGGGTCGCCGTGACCCGCGCGAGCTCAGTACCGAGCAGTGCAAGTCGATCATCGACGAGCTGCAGAAGATGCAGGTGTTCTACGTCAACATCGGTGGCGGTGAGCCGACGGTGCGATCGGATTTCTGGGAGCTCGTCGATTACGCGACGGCGCATCAGGTGGGGGTGAAGTTCTCCACGAACGGGGTCAAGATCGACAAGAAGGTGGCTGCGCGTCTGGCGGCGTCGGACTACGTCGACGTACAGATCTCCATCGACGGCGCGACCGCCGAGGTCAACGACGCGGTCCGCGGGCCGGGTTCGTTCGACATGGCCTGCCGGGCTCTGGAGAACCTGAAGGAAGCCGGCTTCCGGGACGCGAAGATCTCGGTCGTGGTCACCCGGCACAACGTCAGCCAGCTCGACGATTTCAAGGCTCTCGCCGACAAATACGCTGCAACACTGCGTATCACCCGGTTGCGGCCATCGGGTCGCGGTGCGGATGTCTGGGACGATCTGCACCCGACGGCCGGTCAGCAGCGCGAGCTCTACAACTGGCTCGTCGCGAACGGTGAAGGCGTACTGACCGGTGATTCCTTCTTCCACCTGTCGGCATTCGGTGACGCTCTGCCCGGGCTCAACCTGTGCGGTGCAGGCCGTGTGGTGTGTCTGATCGACCCGATCGGTGACGTGTATGCGTGCCCGTTCGCCATTCACGAGAACTTCCTCGCCGGCAACATCGTCCGCGACGCGAAAGACGGAATGGGCGGATTCCAATCGGTGTGGCAGACATCGGAATTGTTCCAGGAACTGCGCTCGCCGCAGACCTCGGGCGCGTGCACCAAGTGCGCCCATTTCGATGCGTGCCGTGGTGGATGCATGGCAGCGAAATTCTTCACCGGCCTGCCGATGGACGGCCCGGATCCCGAATGCGTCATCGGTAACGGCGAAATGGCGTTGGCAGCGGCGGGGGAGATCCCCAAGTCCAGCGTCGACCATTCCCGTACCGGGCAGCGCAAGACCCCACGAAAGTCGGTGCCGCTGACGTTGATGATGCGTCCGCCGGCGAAGATCTGCGACGAGAACCCGCTCGCAGGAATGGAACAGGAACACTGATGGCGAAGAGCGAGTGGTTCGAGACCGTTGCCGAAGCGCAGCGGCGTGCGAAGAAACGCCTACCGAAGTCGGTGTACGCCGCGCTCGTGGCAGGCTCCGAGCGCGGGTTGACGATCGACGACAACATGGCGGCGTTCGGCGAGCTCGGCTTCGCCCCGCATGTGGCTGGGTTGTCGGACAAGCGGGATCTGTCGACGACGGTGATGGGGCAGTCGCTGTCGTTCCCGGTGATGATCTCCCCGACCGGTGTGCAGGCGGTTCATCCCGACGGTGAGGTCGCCGTCGCGAGAGCTGCTGCGGCGAGGGGGATTCCGATCGGATTGTCCTCGTTCGCGAGCAAATCCGTCGAAGAGGTCGCTGCGGCCAACCCGCAGACGTTCTTCCAGATGTACTGGGTGGGTTCGCGTGAGATCCTGCTGCAACGGATGGAGCGTGCCCGTGCCGCCGGAGCTGTCGGGTTGATCATGACCCTGGACTGGTCGTTCTCCAACGGCCGCGATTGGGGCTCTCCGTCGATCCCGGAGAAGATGGACCTCAAGGCAATGGTGCAGTTCGCGCCCGAAGGCATCATGCGCCCGAAGTGGTTGTGGGAGTTCGCCAAGACCGGCAAGATTCCCGACCTGACGACCCCCAACCTGACTCCACCCACCGGCGGTCCTGCGCCGACGTTCTTCGGTGCGTACGGAGAGTGGATGGGTACTCCGTTGCCGACGTGGGAGGACGTGGCGTGGCTGCGTGAGCAGTGGGGTGGGCCGTTCATGCTCAAGGGGGTCATGCGTGTCGACGACGCCAAGAAGGCTGTCGATGCAGGCGTGACCGCTATTTCGGTGTCGAATCACGGCGGCAACAATCTCGACGGCACACCTGCTCCGATCCGGGCGCTGCCGGCGATCGCCGAGGCCGTCGGCGATCAGATCGAGATCACTCTCGATGGCGGAATTCGCCGTGGCAGCGACGTGGTGAAGGCACTGGCGTTGGGTGCGCGGGCTGTGTTGATCGGCCGCGCGTACTTGTGGGGTCTGTCTGCCAATGGTCAGGCGGGTGTGGAGAACGTGCTCGATATTCTGCGCGGCGGAGTCGATTCCGCTGTCCTCGGCCTCGGCCACACGTCGGTACAGGATCTCTCACCGTCCGATGTCGTGATGCCTCTCGGATTCGACCGCAAGCTCGGGGTCTGAGCGAGAGCGTGTGGTTCGAGACCGTTGCCGAGGCGCAGCGGCGAGCGGCGAGGCGTCTACCGAAGTCCGTGTACGCAGCGTTGGTGGCGGGGTCCGAACGTGGTCTGACCGCGGTAGACAACACAGCGGCGTTCGGTGAACTCGGGTTCGCCCCGCATGTTGCGGGGTTGTCGGACACGCGCAATCTGTCGACAACACTGATGGGACAGTCTCTTTCGTTTCCCGTGATGATCTCGCCGACGGGTGTGCAGGCGGTCCACCCGGACGGTGAGGTCGCTGTGGCGAGAGCGGCGGCGGCGCGGGGTCTGTCGATGGGATTGTCGTTGTTCGCGAGCAAACCGATCGAGGATGTCGTCGCTGCGAATCCGCAGACGTTCTTTCAGGTGCATTGGGTGGGTTCGCGGGAGTTGTTGCTGCACATGCTTCATCGTGCACGTGCCGCGGGTGCGGTCGGGCTGATCGTGACGATGGACTGGTCGTTCTCGGAGGGCCGTGACTGGGGTAGCCCGGTCATTCCGGAACGCCTCGATGCCAGGGCGATGCTGCGGTTCGCGCCGGAAGCTCTGTCGCGGCCGCGGTGGCTGACGCAGTGGGTGCGGTCGGGCACGATCCCTGACCTGACCGCACCCAATCTTGCCCCGCCCGGTGGGCCCGCGCCGACGTTCTTCGCCGCGTATCGGGAGTGGAAGTCCACCCCGCTGCCCACGTGGGAGGACATCGCCTGGCTACGCGAGCAGTGGGGCGGGCCGTTCATGCTCAAGGGCATCTCGCGGGTCGACGACGCGCTGCGGGCCGTGGACGCCGGTGTCACGGCGATGTCGGTGTCCAATCACGGCGGCAACAATCTCGACGGTTCCCCGGCGTCGATTCGGGTGTTGCCGTCCATTGCCGGGGCAGTGGGGGATCAGGTCGAGATCACCCTCGACGGTGGTATCCGGCGGGGAAGTGATGTCGCGAAAGCACTGGCGCTCGGTGCGCGAGCTGTCCTGATCGGACGGGCGTACCTGTGGGGTCTGGCCGCGAACGGTCAGGCCGGGGTCGAGAACGTGCTCGACATTCTGCGCGGCGGCCTGGACTCCGCGGTCCTCGGTCTCGGACGTGCGTCGGTGCACGACCTGTCACCGTCCGATGTGGTTGTGCCGCCTGACTTCGAACGGTCGAATCAGCGCCCCGGTCTGGGATAGCCGACGCCGATCCGAGTCCGGGATCCAGAATCGAGGGGCTGATTCGACTCGCCGGTCCGACTGCGAGGTTACGAATCGAGACTCACCACTCGGACAGGTGAGTGTGACCGTCCTGGAGCGCACGTGCGAAAAGGGCGGCCTTCGTCGGCGCGCTGCGGCCCACAGCGGCGTACTTCTGTCGAACTCGGGTGATGTGCGTGTTGATCGTGCCCACCGAAATGTAGACGGACCGAGCTGCGACCGTCTTCGAGTCGGAGGCGAACCAGGCGAGCATGACCTCGATTTCGCGGGCGCTGAGCGCAGGCTTGCGGAGACGAGGGTCGAGCGGTGTGGGGAGTGCATCAGGTCCCCGCGGTGCAGGCCTTCGGAACGGATGATGCACTGCCGATGCCAGCGTTCGTTCGAGCACGAGAATTTCCCCCTCCAGTCTGCGCCTACCCCCGACCACACCGTCCATCGTCGACGGGAGTTCGTGGCGGAACCAGCCGGACGAGCAAGTCCGTACAAGGTCAATACGGACGGCCACGGACGCCGTACGTGCGTCATTCAAACGCATCAATTTGGTGTTTGTCCTGCTCAGCGTGACGAATGAGTGCCGCTGTCGACGACTTTCCAGTCCTATAGTTTGCGCTCATGACCCCCGACCGCCCGGATCCCTCGTCGATCTCGGACCGCACCGAATTCGCGGCAGCACTGCGTGCGGTCAGGGTCGAGGCAGGCGCAACGGTCCGAGAGGTCGTCGAGCGTTCCGGTGGTTTGCACGGCACAATCAGCGGCTGGTTCTCCGGCCACCACGTTCCGACCAAAGCCAGCGCCGAGATGTTCGCCGCCGTACTCATCGCATGCGGCGTCGACGCCGAGGACGAGCGCGCACTGTGGTGGGATGCGGTGTCCCGGGTGCGGTCCATTCCGGGCAGACGCGCCGTCGATCCGGTGAAGGGCGACCCCCCGTACAAGGGCCTTGCAGCGTTCGAGTCAGCCGACGCCGAGTGGTTCTTCGGACGTGACGATCTCATCGAGCGCCTGGGCACTCGCGTCCGTCGCGCCCTCGACTCCGGTGGAGGCATTGTCTTCGTCGTCGGTGCTTCGGGCTCGGGTAAGTCCTCGCTCCTGCGTGCAGGTCTGGCATCGAGGTTCCCTGGTTCGGAAGTCCATTCCGGCGTCGGCGATATCCGTGCCTTCCCCGAGCGAGCCGAATCGTTCGAGCCGGGATCACTTCTCGTCCTCGATCAGGCCGAGGAGCTGTGGACACTGGCGACATCGCCTGAGCGCGAGAACTTTCTCCGTGCGGCATCGGCGTTGCCGAGCGCGGGGTCGGTTCTCGTGGTCGGACTGCGGGCGGATTTCTATCAGGACGCCGCGTCCGAGGACGCGCTGCTTGTTGGACTGTCCGACAACCCGGTTGTTGTCGGGCGTCTCACCGAGTCACAACTGCGGGAGGTCATCGTCTCGCCTGCCGCGAAGGCGGGTGTCACCGTCGAGGATGCTCTCGTTCAGGTCTTGGTCGGCGAATTGGGTCCGCGCGGATCGCAGTTCGCCCACGACTCGGGTGCTCTGCCGTTGCTGTCCCACGCTCTGCTGACCACGTGGCAGGCGTCGAGAGGCAGCACGCTGACCGTCGCGGACTATCTCGAAACCGGTGGGATCGGCGGCGCAGTGGGGCAGAGCGCCGAGGAAGTGTTCGTGGCCCTGACCGCCGAACAGCAGCGCGAAGCACGACGCATCTTCATGCGGCTGGTCAATCTCGAGGACGACGTCGTCACTCGTCGCCGCGTGGATCGTGTCGAGCTGTTCCAGGGAGACGAGAACGCAGACGCGGTGACCGACGTCGACGCCGTCGTCGAACGGTTCGCCGCGCGCAGACTGCTGACCGTCGAGGAAGAGACCGTCCAGGTGACCCACGAGGCGTTGCTCACGGCGTGGCCGCGGCTCGGTGAGTGGCTCGACGACGATCGGCAGTGGCTCGTCGAACACCGCCGGCTCACCCAGGCGGCGGAACTGTGGGAGAACAACGACCGCGACGACGGCTCGCTGTTGTCCGCATCGAGGCTGCTACTCGTGCAAGAATCCATCGGACCGGTGCGTCGGCGAGACCTCAATTCCGTGGAGAGGCACTACCTCGAAGCGAGCGCCGACAGGATCGAGCACCGGACCCGAAGCGATCGCCGTCGTCGACGCACCCTCGAGACGCTTGTCGGAGCACTCGCGTTTCTGACCGTGCTGGCCGTGACACTGGCGGTGACCGCGTTCGTTGCCCGATCGGACGCCAACAGTCGGCGGGTCGACGCCGAACACGCCGAGGCGGAGGCCGTCTCCCGTCAGATCGCTGGTGTCGCACAGCAATTGAGGAGCCAAGATCCCGGTCTCGCGGCCTACTTCGCGTTGGCGTCGTACGAGGTGGACCGAACGTCGGAGGCGCGATCGGCACTGCTCGATTCGTCCGCGATCCACACTCCGGTGCGGCTGCTCGGGGTGGAGGGCGAGGCGGTGACCGCGGTCGACCCTCGCGGAAGCATCCTGACAACAGCCGGTTCCGACGGACATGTGCGGATGTGGTCCCTCGCGGACGGACACGCACAGCTCGGCGAAATCGTCTCCCGTGACGTGTCGGCGTTGGCGTTCGATCCGCGCGGTGGCGTTCTCGCCGTGGGTGGGTTCTACGGCGTCGAACTGTGGGACGTGTCGGACCCGGTAGAACCGATTATGGTGTCGCGCAACGATATCAACGAGGTCCGGAGCCTGTCCTACTCTCCCGATGGCCGCTTGCTACTCGTCGGTACCCAGGACGAGACGATGCCGCTCCTCGACGTCTTCGAGCCCGCTCGGCCGGTCGCAATGGCCGAAGTGACTCAGCCCGGATCGCCGACAGCGACGGAATTCAGTCCCGACGGTCGGTACCTGGTGACGATCGGTCCCGGTCGCGCGATGCGGTTGTGGGACGCGACCCGACTGACCGCGTCTCCAACAGCCCCTGTCGTTCCGCTGATCGACGTCCCCTCGGACGGGTCGACCTACACCGCGCTACAGCTGGCCTTCTCTCCCGACGGCAGCACGTTGATCGCGGGTACCACCGGTCGCGAGGTTCTGCGCTGGGCGGTCGACGGCGGTCGGTTGTCTCCACTACCGGCGTTGACGGGATTCACCAGTTACGTCAACGATGTGGCGTTCAGCGGAGACGGGGTGTTGATCGCTGCAGCGAGTTCGGACAATTCCTCGAAGGTGTGGGACGCCGCATCGGGAACGCTGCAGCGGACGCTGCCCGGCCCGATCGAGGTGACCTCGCTCGCGTTCGCGCCGGATCGTTCGTCGATCGTCACCGCCAGTGGCGATGGAATCACCCGGATCTGGCCACTCCCCGGACCGGCCCTTGCCGACGCCGGTGACACGATCTACCAGAATCCCATCGGAGCGTCGGGGACTCGTCTCCTCGTCGGAGCCGGTAGCCGAGCCCCTGCCACGACTCTCTGGGACGTCTCGGATGTGGAACATCCGGTGGCATCGGAACCGTTGGTGGTCGGTGACGGTATGGAGCAGACGGGTGCGGTGGCGCTCACCGTCGACGGCACCCGTGCTGCGGTCGGCACGACGACAGGCGGATTCCAGCTCTGGGATACAACCGATCTCGCCGATCCGCTGGCACTCGGTACCGTTCGGACGGCAACCACCAGCTTGACCGCTGTGTTGGTTTTCGACCGCACCGGCACCCTGCTGGTCGCGTCCGGCCAGAACTCGAGCGATGTGTCGTTGTGGTCGCTGGCCGACCCCGCAACCCCACGAGCGTTGTCGACCCTGGAGGCGGGGAACTACCCCGCGGGTATGGCGCTGTCGCCCGACGGTTCGGTACTCGCCATCGCCAGTGTCGGGGGCGTGGTCGAACTGTGGGATGTCGGCAACCCGACCGAGCCGCGCCGGACGGCCGTGCTCGGCGGGTTCGGAAGTAGCGTCCAGGCCGTGGCCATCTCACCGGATGGGCGAACTCTTGCCGCAGGCAGTGCGGATCGCTCGATTCGACTGTGGGACATGGAGAACTCTGCCGAGCCGCAGCACCTGTCGCGCATCGTCGGGCCGTCCAGCCCGATCTATTCCCTCTCGTTCGACCGGGCCGGTGCACGCCTGGCTGCCGGCGACGGGGGCTCGACGCTGTGGTTGTGGAACGTGGGGGACCGCACCGCACCCGAGCAGTATGCCGCGCTCACGGCCTACGGCCGGCGCGTCAACGATGCGGTGTTCGCCGCGGACGGGCAGGTGGTGTTGGGCGGTGGCACGGCCCGCGACGTCCGAATGTGGCGGACCGAGCCGGACGACGTACGTACCCGCCTGTGCGGATCAGGAGGATCGGTGGTCACGGAGGCCGAATGGGCCCAGTACCTCCCCGGCGTTCCTCACCGAGAGTTGTGTAGCAGCTGACCGAGTGGGGATGGTGTACTTGCGCAATGACCGACAAGCTGCCGAGGAGCATTACGACGTCTGCTCTCGTCGCACTCGTGGCGTCCTGCGTCGTGATCTACGTCGGGTTGTTCGACGACTCGATGTCCACGACCCTGCAGGTCGTACTGCTGCTCGTCGGCGTAGTGGTTGCCGGCGCAGCAATCGGCTACACCGTCGCCAAGCTCGGTCGGTCCAGGTAACACTCAGGGCCTACTGAATCCCTCGAGCATCCCCGTGTAGAGCTTGGGCGGTGGGACGGCGAATTCGCCGCGCTTTCCGGTCCGCAGTCCGAGGGTTACGAGGGACTGCACGAACAGTGTTCCCGCGGCAACCCCGTCGACGACGGGTACTCCGACCTCGGCCGAAATGTGTTGGCACAGATCGGCCATGCCTGCGCAGCCGAGCACGACGGCATCGCTGCCGTCCGTCTCGACGGCGACGCGGCACGCCTCGGTGACGATCTTGCGGGCGTCGGGGTCGGTCTCGAGATCGAGGACCGGCATGTCGCACGCATGGATACCGAGGCAATGGCGGCCGAAGCCGTAGTGATGCGCCAGATCCTGTGCCCGGCCGACGGTGCGGCCGAGGGTGGTGACGACACTGAATCCGCGGCCCAGGAAACTCGCGGCGTGCATTGCCGCTTCCGCGATACCGATGACCGGTCCGGACGCGGATTCGCGGGCCGCGTCGATGCCGGGATCGCCGAAGCAGGCGATGACGTAACCGTCGACCCCCGCGGCCTCGCCACTGGCGATCTCGGCGAGAATGCCGGGGACACTGAGGGCTTCGTCGACGTGACTTTCGATGGATACCGGTCCCATCGAGGGACTGACCGCATCGATGACGGTGCCCGGGCCTACTACGGCCCGGGCACAATCACCGATCGTTGCGGTCATCGAACCGGTGGTGTTCGGATTGATGACCTTGATGAGCACGTACGAAATCCTATGCCTTGGCTGGAACGTCGAAGTCGGTGACAGCGAGCTTGGTCTTCGTCGCCAGATAGAAGTACATGACGAAGCCGATGCCGCAGCCGATGAACCAACTGTACTTCGAGGCCGTCGACATTCCGGCGATCTCCATGCCGTCGATTGCCCCGTTGAAGAGCACGGTGAACATGGCTACGAGCGCGCCCACGATTGTGGAGTACACCGCTGCCGGGTTGTAACCCTTCGAGTACCAGTACAACCCGGTCGGCGACATCGAGAACAGTTCGTCGACAACGACTTTCTGCTTGCGGACGAGGTAGTAGTCGGCGATCAGGATGCCGAACAACGGTCCGATGAACGCACCGAGAGTTTCCAGGGTCAGGTGAATGACCTCGGGATTGTTGTACAGGTTCCACGGGGTGATGAGCACCGAGCCGATGGCGGCGATCATGCCGCCGGCACGCCAGCTGATCTTCTGGGGGCTGACGTTGGAGAAGTCGAAGGCCGGCGAGATGAAGTTGGCGACGATGTTGATGCCGATGGTGGCGATCGTGAAGGTCAGGGCACCGAGGACGATCGCGAACGTGCTGTCGATTCGGGCGACGGTCTCGACCGGGTCGGTGATCAGCTCACCGAACACCGGCAGCGTCAGCGAGGCGGTGACGACGACGAGAATCGAGAACACCAGGAAGTTCACCGGCAGGCCGAGGAAGTTGCCCTTCTTCACTGCGGCATAGGACTTGCCGTAGCGCGAGAAGTCGCCGAAGTTGAGCATCGGACCGGAGAAGTACGAGACCACGAGCGCGATGGCGCCGAGCATCACCGGGATCGAGCTCAGACCCGTGTGCTCGACCTCGCCGAGGTTGAGGTCGATCGCGCCCCAGCCGGCTTTCCAGATCAGGTAGCCGCACAGCATGAACATCACGACGTAGACCGCAGGGCCGCAGAAGTCGATGAACTTGCGAATGGACTCCATGCCACGCCAGAAGACCGCGGCCTGGACAACCCAGAGGAACAGGAAGCTCGCCCAGCCGAGCAGGGAGAGTCCGACGAAACCGTAGTCCGCAGTCACCGCGTACGGAGCCAGCGACGGGAACAACTTGATCAGCACGATATCGAGTGCGGCCGAGGCCAGGAATGTCTGAATGCCGTACCAGGCCACCGCGATCAGACCGCGGATGATGGCCGGAATATTGGCACCGAGGACGCCGAAGACGCTGCGGCAGATGACCGGGTACGGAACCCCCGATACCTGGCTGGGCTTGGCGACGAGGTTGCAGAAGAAGTAGACGATCGTGATGCCGACGAGGAGCGCGATCAGCACCTGCCAACTGGCCAACCCGAGCGCGAACAGGCTGCCCGCGGTCACGTACCCACCGACCGAGTGCACATCCGACATCCAGAAGGCGAACAGGTTGTACGAGGTCCAGGTCTGCTTCTTCAGCGGAGCCAGATCCTCGTTGGTCAGCCGCGGGTCGTAGCTGTCCTTGATCAGTCCACCACCGACGGGGTGCCCCGCGGCTTCCACAAGATCTCCCGTTTGGGCGGGACCGTGCGCTGTATCTGTCATCGATGCTCCTGACGGCATGGCGTATGAGGTGAACGAAGGAGATGAATGAGGAAAAGTTAGCGGCGTAGTGTTGCGCGCTCGTGACGTAAGCGATATATCTTTAGCGGATTTTCTATCGCGACTGGTCGGACGGCGGATCGGCGAACAATCCGTGGTCGTTCGACAGTGTCGAAATGACCGAATTGAGACGCGTGTGATGATGCTGCGCGGCGCGCAGTAGACCCGCGGAATCACCGGCCAGGAATGCCGCGAGCATTTCGGCATGATCGCTGTGCAGTGACGCTCTGTCCGACCCGGCGACATGAACCATGGGTTGCACGGGTTCGGTGATGTTCCAGGCGGATTCGAGCATGTGCAGTAACCGGCGCATCCGAGACGGGCGCGTCAGCGACAGGTGGAATTCACGTGAGAGTCGGTGATACTCCCGTGAGTCGTCCTGGGCCAAGGAGGCCTCGAGTTGTCTGTTGACCTCGATGAGGTGTTCGCGGTCGGTATCGGTCGCCAGATCGACCGCGACCGGTAGTGCCGCAGTCTCGAGAACCTCACGCACGATGTACATTTCGCGAAGTTCGGCCGCGGTCAGCTGAGCGACCGTGTAGCCCAGGTTCGGTCGATGATCGACCAAGCCCTCGCCGATGAGTGTCTTGAGGGATTCGCGCACCGGAATTCTGCTCACTCCGAAAAGTTCCGCTACTTCATTGAGTGGAATCGGTGTATTCGGAGGCGCATCGCCGGCAAGAATGACTCGGCGTAACTCTTGTAGAATTGTCGGCTGCGGGCCACCGGGTGCCGATATCGACAATTGCGAGAGCAATATGGATCGGCGACGGGGTGGCACGAATCGAAGATTATCGTCGCAGTGTTTCGGCGGCGTGACGTCCTCGTTCCATCCGATAGCATCTGCACTCATGGCCACGGACCCCCTCGGTACGCAGTACTGGCCGGACATCGACGGGTCTCGGACCCTCGTGGTGCCGGTCGGCTCGACCGAGCAGCACGGTCCGCACCTCCCGCTCGACACCGACACTCGTATCGCAACGGCCGTGGCGCACACCATCGCGGATGCCGTCGTGGCCCCCGCGATCGCGTACGGAGCCAGTGGCGAGCACGAGGGATTTCCCGGCACAGTCTCGATCGGGGCCGCAGCGCTCGAAGCGGTCCTGGTGGAGTACGGGCGCTCCGCGTGCCGTTGGGCCGAGCGGGTGGTCTTCGTCAACGGACACGGAGGTAACGGCCCCACTGTGCGGTCCGCAGTGCTGTTGCTCCGGTACGAGGGACGCGATGTCGTGTGGTTCCCGTGCGCGATACCCGGAGCAGATGCTCACGCCGGTCGCACCGAAACGTCGTTGCTGCTGTACCTTTCGCCCGAGGTGGTGGACATGAGCAAGGCCGAGGTGGGGAACGTGGCCGACATCGCCGACCTGCTCCCGTCGCTTCGCGTCGACGGCATGGCGCCGATCACTCCCAACGGCGTGCTCGGCGATCCCACCGGGGCCGATTCGGAGGAGGGGAGGCGCTTGTTCGAGGCCCTCTGCGTCCGCGCAGGCGATGCAGTGCAGAGATGGAGTCCCTCCGAGCACGGAGTGATCACATGATCGAACACGGTGAAACGCCTGCTGGGGGAGCGGTCGACGATTCCGGAAAAACGGGGCATGGGTATGTTCCGTCCGATTTCACGGGTGGCCGACACTTCGGCGTCCCGTCCGCTTACGATCTCCTGATGGGTGAAGGTCGGTTGCCTGATGGCTTCGGGGTGCGAGTGGATCCACGCGTACGCACATTCTCCGAAGGGCGCGTCCTGATCGGTGGTTCACCGACCCGCATGCTCAAGCTCGCACCGACCGCTGCGGCGATGATCGGCGATGGATTCATCGAAGTGACCGACTCGCAGTCCGCTCTCGTCGCTCGCAAATTGCTCGACTCGGGTGTCGGGAACCCGCGCCCGATGTCGATCCCGTCGCCGTCTGACGTCACCGTCGTCGTACCGCTCAAGAACAACGAGGCGGGGTTGGAGCGGTTGATCGCGGCGCTGCACGGATTGCACGTCATCATCGTCGACGACGGGTCGGACGTCCCGGTCGCAGTGCCGAGGGTCTCGTGGAGTGTGGGCAGCGTGACGGTGCTGCGGCACGAGCACTCGCGCGGACCGGCTGCGGCGCGGAACACTGGCTTGCGTTGTGCCACAACAGATTTCGTTGCGTTTCTTGATTCGGACGTTGTCCCGCGTAAGGGGTGGCTCGAGGTGATGCTGGGCCACTTCTCGGATCCGGCAGTCGCTCTGGTGGCCCCTCGCATCGTCGCACTCGAGTCCGAGGGCAGCGCGCTGGCCCGGTACGAACACGCCCGCTCGTCGCTCGACCTCGGCCGCAGAGAAGCTGCAGTACGCGCGGGCAGCTCGGTGTCGTACGTCCCCAGCGCCGCGATGTTGATGCGTCGGTCGGTGGCGATGGACTGCGACGGATTCGACGAGTCGATGCACGTGGCCGAGGACGTGGACCTGTGCTGGCGATTGCAGGAAGCGGGGTGGCGGCTGCGCTACGAACCCGTCGCCCACGTCGCGCACGAGCATCGCGTCACCTTCGTCGAATGGTTCGCCCGCAAGCTGTTCTACGGGACCGGTGCCACGCCGTTGTCGGCACGTCATCCGGGAATGGTGCCGCCGATCGCGATGTCTCCGTGGACGTTGGTCGCGTGTCTGCTCGCCGCGAGTCTGACGCGAATCGGGCTTGTCGGTGCCGCCGCCACACTGGGCGTGACGATCGTGCGCCTGCGAAAGATGTTCGTCGGTCTGGATCAGCCCACGCGGATCGCGGCCATTCTCGCCGCCGAGGGTTTTGTGGCGGGGTTGTGGCAATTGGCGTCGGCCCTGTGTCGACATTATTGGCCGATCACGCTGCTCGCCGTGTTGCTGTCGAGTCGTATTCGTAGAATTGCGCTGGGATTGGCTGTGGCAGAGGCCTTTTCGGATTGGTACAAGCATCGTGAGCTCGGCGGCCTCGATCCTGTGCGCTATGCGTTCTACAAGCGAGCCGATGACGTCGCCTACGGAGCAGGGCTGTGGCGCGGTGCACTGTCCGCGCGCAGTGTCGACGCGCTCAAGCCACGCCTCGACGGCTGACGTGGTGCGAGCCCGGTCGGCTCCGTCGACGGTGTGAACCCGATCGAGTTCGCCGACGTCATCGTCGTCGGAGGTGGCTCCTGCGGCTGCGTTCTCGCGTCGCGGCTCAGCGAGAATCCCGATCGGTCGGTGCTGTTGCTCGAAGCCGGACCGGCGTTCTCCGGCGTCGACGATGTTCCGGCGGCCTTGCTCGACGCGTCGACGCTTCCCATCGGCCCCGACAGCGAATGGGTGGGAACCTACACGGCCGAACTCGCCTCGGATGTCTCTCGGACGATCGCCCGAGGCCGGGTGCTGGGAGGCTCCGGCGCAGTGAACGGCGGCTACTTCATGCGTGCGACGCCGGGTGACTTCGACGCCTGGCCGCAATCGGTGTGGTCCTTCGATCAAGTGCTGCCCTTCTACATCGGCTCCGAAACCGATCTCGATGCCGGAGCGATCGGGCGGTGGCACGGTTCCCGCGGACCGATACCGGTCTCGCGCACCCCCGCGCAGGACCGACATCCCCTCACGGCGGCATTCGTGCAGGCCGCGACGAACGCGGGATTTCGATTCCACGAGGACATGAACGCTCCCGATGCGGCCGCAGGGGGAGTGGGCAGCGTGCCGTCGAACATCCGCAACGGGATCCGCGTAAGTGCTGCTCTGGCATATCTTCTGCCGGTCGTCGGGCGAAAGAACCTGAGGGTGCAAGGGAATACGACGGTGGCGTCGTTGATGTTCAAGGGAAACAGGGTGATCGGGGTCGAGATCATCGCCGACGGCGTACGCCGTGTCGTCGAGTCCGACACCGTTGTCCTCTCGGCCGGCGCGGTGCACACCCCCGCGTTGCTGCTTCGATCCGGCGTGGGACCGTCGGAAGGCTCTGCTGCGCTTGGCGTTCCGGTGATCGCCGACAGTCCGGGAGTCGGCCGAGGTTTCAGCGATCATCCCGAGGTTGCCGTCCCCGTCGCCATGGCGAACGAATTCTCGACGGTATCCCCGGTTCTGGAAGCGGTGCTGCATGCGGGCGACGTGGAGATCAGGCCGTACACGAGGAGATTCGATCGACTGATCTCCGGTCTTCCACCTGGGCCCCACGTGTTCGGTGTCGGCCTCATGCGCTCCACGGCACGAGGCAGCATCGCGCTGCGCAGCACCGATCCGTTCGAGGCCCCGGACGTGAGATACCGCTATCTCGAATCGGCGGGCGACCGGCGAGCGATGCGAGGTGGCGTCGAACTGGCGCGAGATCTGCTCGCATCGCCGTCCATGGCCTGCCGGGTCGAGGTCCCCGCGAGCGACGACCCTCTCGCGGCACTCGGTACGTCGCTGCACCTGTCCGGCAGTGCCAGGATGGGACCCGAGTCCGACCCCGGTTCGGTGCTCGACGACCACTGCCGTGTGCGCGGAGTGGACGGTGTCCTCGTCGTCGACACGTCGGCTTTTCCGGTGGTGCCCAGCCGTGGCCCGCATGCGACGGCCATCATGTTCGCAGAACGCGCCGCTGCGTTGATGGGAGTGGAGCCGGCGGGATGACTGGTGACCGTTGCACACCACGGGGTGCGCGTCGAGGCGTAGCGTTCGTGGTCTGGGGACCGTTCAGGTTCCCCAATAGATGGGTTACTGCCATGTCGGACAAATCGCCCCGCAACACGATGACCAAGAAATCCGGCAAATCTCTCAAGGACAAGCGCGCGGACAAGCGGGCCAAGTCGAGTGGTGACACCAGCAACGACATCATCACCTCGGCCGTCAAGAAGAAGTAGGCACTCGGGGTCGGCGCGACCGGCCACGGCCGCGCGCGTCGACCACGGCTGTATCCTTGCTTGTGAGCTGGGTTACAGCGATGTGGACAGGTCACGGAGGAAGCGTCGAATGGCAAGCCGATCGGACAGTGGTGGCAACCCCTGGGTCGCAGTGCGCCCCGGCGAGGACATCGCTGTGCTCGCACGCCAGATGTCCAGTGCCCATCAATCTTTCGTCGACGATGTTCGCACCCACGGTTCGACCGTCAGGTCCGTCGTGCTCGATTCGTGGATGCGCAGTCGGACCAAGGGCGTCGATCCCGACGGCGGCAACGACACTCCGGCACTGACCGGTGCGGACCTCGAGCGCTACCGCAACGGGCATCCGATGGCCATCATCCGTCCGGTCATCCGCAAGCTGCTGGTCGAGGACGCGTCGGACACCGGTCTGCTCGTCGCCATCTCCGATGCCGAGGGACGCCTGCTGTGGGTCGAGGGTGATTCCGCGGCCAAGGACCGCGCGCTCACGATGGACTTCGCCGAGGGGGTCGATTGGAGCGAGGAGAGCAAAGGCACCAATGCCCCCGGTACTGCGCTCGCCGTCGACCACAGCGTGCAGATCTTCGCGTCCGAGCACTTCTCTCGGTCGGTGCACGAGTGGAGCTGCTCGGCGGCACCGGTTCACCACCCCACCAGCGGCCACATCCTGGGCGCCATCGATATCACCGGTGGCCCGCGCGTTGCGGTGCCCGAGGTGCTCTCGTTGGTGCGCGCCACCGTCGCCGCCGCCGAATCCGAGCTACGCCTGCATCTGATGAATTCTCCGAAATCTTTGGGCGACACAGCTCCTCGGCTCGAGGTTCTCGGATCGGGACGGCCGGGTGTGGTGCGCGGTTCCGGCCGGATACCGCTCTCTCAGCGACACGCGGAGATCCTGCTTCTGCTCGGTGAGCATCCCGAAGGCCTCAGCTCCGACCACCTCGCCGTGCTGCTCGACGAGCAGGAGCTCGACTCCGTGACGATTCGCGCCGAGATGTCGAGATTGCGTAAGGCATTCGGGACCGCAGGCCTGGCGTCGCGGCCCTACCGTCTGGTCGGCGAGCTGTCCTCGGACGTCGGCGACATCAGGCGTGCCCTCGACCGCGGCGACGTCGACGCTGCGCTCCGTATCTACTCGGGCCCGGTGCTTCCCGGATCGTCCGCACCCGGCATCGAGGAGATCCGCGAGGAACTGCGGTCCCGGATGCAGGCAGCACTGCTCCGGCTCGGAGATCCGGTGCTGCTGGCGCAGTGGACATCGTCCATTCACGGTCGCTCGGACGTGATCGCGTGGGAGGCGTACAGGGCCACCCTGAGCAGCGATTCCGCACTCTACGGGCAGGTCAGTGCGCGCATCGATCTACTCGACCGCGAACTCGGAATCTGACCGTATCGCCACTGTCGGTACCTCCGGCAGGTGCAGCGACACAGATGCCGTCGCATCGGCAACGTAGTTGCAACGTTGCAACCCCTAGTGTCCTGAATCACACACCGCATCAACTGTGAAGCACGTGTCGATCAGGAGGATTTTCAATGTCCGTCTACGCCCGTCCAGGTACCGCCGATTCCGTCATGTCGTTCCAGTCGCGCTACGACAACTGGATCGGTGGCGAGTGGGTACCGCCGGTCAAGGGTCAGTACTTCGAGAACCCGACTCCCGTCACCGGTGAGAACTTCTGCGAGGTCGCCCGCTCCACGTCCGAGGACATCGAGCTCGCGCTCGATGCCGCACACGCCGCGGCCCCCGCATGGGGCAAGACCTCCGCTGCCGAGCGCGCCGTGATTCTGAACAAGATCGCCGACCGTATCGCCGAGAACCTCGAGTCCATCGCACTGGCGGAGTCCTGGGACAACGGCAAGCCGATCCGCGAAACCCTCAATGCCGACATTCCGCTCGCCGTCGATCACTTCCGCTACTTCGCCGGTTGCATCCGCGCGCAGGAGGGGTCGCTGTCCGAAATCGACAGCGACACAGTGGCATACCACTTCCACGAGCCGCTCGGTGTCGTCGGGCAGATCATCCCGTGGAACTTCCCGGTCCTCATGGCCGTGTGGAAGCTCGCGCCCGCTCTGGCCGCGGGTAACGCAGTGGTGCTCAAGCCCGCCGAGCAGACTCCCGCGTCGATCCTGCACCTGATCTCGATCATCGGCGACCTTCTTCCCCCCGGTGTCATCAACATCGTCAACGGATTCGGAGTCGAGGCAGGCAAGCCGTTGGCGTCGAGCCCGCGGATCGCCAAGATTGCGTTCACCGGTGAGACCACAACCGGCCGCCTGATCATGCAGTACGCGTCGCAGAACCTGATTCCGGTGACCCTCGAGCTCGGTGGCAAGAGCCCCAACGTCTTCTTCTCCGACGTGCTGCAGGCCAACGACGACTACCAGGACAAGGCGTTGGAGGGCTTCACGATGTTCGCCCTCAACCAGGGTGAAGTGTGCACCTGCCCGTCGCGCTCGCTGATCCAGGCGGACATCTTCGACGAGTTCCTCGCCCTCGCAGCCATCCGCACCAAGGCTGTGCGACAGGGAGATCCGCTCGACACCGAGACCATGATCGGCGCGCAGGCATCGAACGATCAGCTCGAGAAGATCCTCTCGTACATCGAGATCGGCAAGGGCGAGGGCGCACAGGTCGTCACCGGTGGCGAGCGCGCCCAGCTCGGCGGCGACCTCAACGGCGGCTACTACGTGCAGCCGACGATCTTCACCGGCAAGAACAACATGCGCATCTTCCAGGAAGAGATCTTCGGGCCGGTCGTGTCGGTGACGTCGTTCAAGGACTACGACGACGCGATCGACATCGCCAACGACACCCTCTACGGCCTCGGCGCAGGCGTCTGGTCTCGTGACGGTGGCGTCGCCTACCGCGCCGGACGTGACATCAAGGCCGGTCGCGTGTGGACCAACACGTACCACCAGTACCCCGCGCACGCCGCGTTCGGTGGCTACAAGCAGTCCGGTATCGGCCGCGAGAACCACAAGATGATGCTCGATCACTACCAGCAGACCAAGAACCTGTTGGTGAGCTACGCGCAGAAGGCACAGGGCTTCTTCTGATGAACAGCCCTCGGCCGCCCGCGCGGCTGAAGACAACCGTCGAGGCGATGGACCTGCTCCGTCGCCTCGGCGGTATCCACGGCGAACTGATGATGCATCAGTCCGGTGGATGCTGTGACGGGTCGTCGCCGATGTGTTACCCCGCAGGGGAATTCATCGTCGGCGATCGGGATGTTCTCCTCGGGTACATCGACCTCCGGCTCGGGGTGGGCGAGATCCCGCCCGACCTCCCCAGTGGGACCGATGGTGTGCCGGTGTGGATTTCGGGATCGCAGTTCCAGGCGTGGAAGCACACTCAACTGGTACTCGACGTGGTTCCCGGCCGCGGCGGTGGCTTCTCGCTCGAATCGCCCGAGGGAGTGCGCTTCCTCAGTCGCGGGCGGGCCTACACGGACGAGGAGAACGACATCCTCGCCGAGCATCCGCCGCTCGTCGGCGTCGACTGGGAAGAAGGTCGACGGCCCGAAGTTCCCGACGATCCGTTGGTGGTCGCCGAGGCCGTCGACGCATGTCCCGTCCCGGGGATGCTCCAGGGCTGAGTGCCTCCGGCAGTGGTGCGGCTCCGCTTCTGGGTCGTTCCGCGGGCTCCACTCCCGTGTGCCGCAGGCGGCACTCGACCGCACCACTGCGTGGAGCGCATACAGTGCGAAAGATGAAGAGCGCACCGAAGTCCGACGCGGCCGAGGGCGGCGAGAGCCTACGTACCGTGATCATCGCTTTCGTCGCCAATCTCGGCGTCGCGATTGCCAAGACGTTTGCCGCGGTGTTCACCGGATCTGCATCGATGGTCGCCGAAGCAGCGCACTCGTGGGCCGACACCGGCAACGAGATCTTCTTGCTCGTCGCCAATCGTCGGGGATCGCGCGGACCGGACGATCGTCGGCCGCTCGGCTACGGACGCGAAACGTACTTCTGGTCGACGCTCGCGGCGATCGGACTGTTCGTCGCCGGTGCGGCCGTCTCGGTGTGGCACGGCATCACCTCGTTGTTCGCCGGTGAATCGAGCAGCGAGAACTACCTGGTGGCCTATGTCGTGCTCGCCATCGCGTTCCTGCTCGAGGGCGTGTCGTTTCTGCAATCGGTGCGTCAGATCCGCGGCGAGGCCGCCGAGTACGACCGGGACTTTCTCGACTACGCACTCGAGACCTCGGACCCGACGCTGCGTGCAGTTTTCGCGGAGGACAGTGCCGCACTGATCGGCATCGTCATCGCCGGTGCCGGAATCGGTCTGCATCAGCTCACCGGATCGGCGGCGTTCGACGCCATCGGCTCCATCCTGGTGGGTGTACTGCTCGGAATCGTCGCGTTCGTTCTGATCGATCGAAACCGCCGATTCCTCACCGGCGAACCGGGATCGAGAGCATTATGGAACGCGGTGGTGCAGAGGATCGAAGAACTTCCGGACGTGGCGTCGGTCAGGTTCGTTCGCATCGAGTTCGTCGGTCCCAAACAGCTCTACGTGGTGGCGAGTGTCGATCTCGTCGGTGATTTCGCAGAATCACGCATCGCGCACACGCTCCGGCGGCTGGAGCGTGAGTTGGAAACCAACAGAGCTGTGGTGGACGCAGTACTGACAGTCGCCGAACCGGACGAGGGAGACATCGGCGACGTCAACGCCGTCGGGTACCAGCCGTAATTCGCCCGTCATTCATCGATGACGCGCCGCTTACATCACGGGCCTATCTTGAACCGATTCGCGCGCCACACGTGTTGTGAATCGACCCCCTCGGGCGTGACCCCGCTCCGAGCGAACTGGTGACGAGAGGCTTGCAATGTCCGTAGTAGACCCCCAGTCGTCTCATCCGAAAGCAGGCTCCCACGAGAGCACTCAGTCGCACGTCGAGGGCGGTGACTACCTGGCCAAGCGAACTCTGAAGAAGGGGACGGCCGGCTGGGTCCTGCTGGCGGGCCTCGGAGTCAGCTACGTCATCTCCGGCGACTACTCCGGATGGAACCTCGGTCTCGCCGAGGGTGGCTTCGGGGGTCTGCTCATCGCGGCGATCATCATCGCGGGGATGTACCTGGCCATGGTCCTCGGTATGGCCGAGATGTCGTCGGCGCTGCCCGCAGCAGGCGGTGGCTACACCTTCGCCCGCCGCGCTCTCGGACCGTGGGGCGGATTCGCCACCGGCACAGCGATTCTCATCGAGTATGCCATTGCTCCCGCCGCCATCGCGACGTTCATCGGTGCCTACGTCGAATCCCTCGGGCTGTTCGGCATCACCGACGGGTGGTGGGTCTACCTGGTGGTCTATGCGGTGTTCATCGGAATCCACCTCTCCGGCGCAGGCGAAGCCCTCAAGATCATGTTCGTCATCACCGCGATCGCCTTGGTCGGACTCATCGTCTTCGCCATCGCCGCCATCGGACAGTTCGACGCGAGCAACCTGACCGACATCGCGCCGACCGACGCAGCCGGAGCTTCGGGATTCCTGCCGTTCGGCTACCTCGGCATCTGGGCTGCCGTCCCGTTCGCCATCTGGTTCTTCCTCGCGATCGAAGGTGTTCCGCTGGCCGCAGAAGAGGCCAAGGATCCGACCAAGAACGTCCCGCGCGGCATCATCGCCGCCATGGGCGTGCTGCTCGTCACCGGTGCCGTCGTGCTGTTCCTGGTGACCGGCGCAGGCGGTGCCGACGCCGTCAAGGAATCGGGAAACCCGTTGGTGGAAGCCCTCGGTGACGGAACCGCCAGCAAGATCGTCAACTACATCGGCCTGGCCGGACTGATCGCGTCCTTCTTCTCGATCATGTACGCGTACTCGCGTCAGCTCTTTGCGCTCTCGCGTGCCGGGTACCTGCCGAAGACACTGTCCATCACCAACTCTCGCAAGGCCCCGACGCTCGCCTTGATCGTCCCTGGCGTCATCGGCTTCCTGCTCTCGCTGACCGGTCAGGGCGGAATGTTGCTCAACATGGCCGTGTTCGGCGCGGCGCTGAGCTACGTTCTGATGATGGTCAGCCACATCGTGCTCCGACGCAACGAGCCGAACATGGAACGCCCGTACCGAACCCCCGGCGGCGTCGTGACCACCGGATTCGCATTGATCATCGCGGCGCTCGCCGTGGTGGCCACGTTCGTCGTCGATTCCACGGCCGCGCTGTGGTGCCTGGGAGTGTTCGTCGCGTTCATGGCCTACTTCGGCATCTACAGCAGGCATCATCTGGTCGCGAACTCGCCGGATGAGGAGTTCGCCGCTCTGGCCGAGGCCGAGGCCGAGCTGGAATGACGATCTACACCCAGCAGGTCTCGGGCACCACCTACACGTTCGACGGTCTGGTGGACTTGATGGCCAAGGCGACGCCGCTTCGATCGGGTGACGAATTGGCCGGCTGCGCAGCCGAATCGGATGCCGAGCGCGCGGCAGCGCAGTGGGCGTTGTCGGAGGTCTCGCTCGATGTCTTCCTGCACGATCTGCTCGTCCCGTACGAAACCGACGAGGTCACCCGCCTCATCATCGATTCACACGACCGCATTGCCTTCGGGGCCGTCTCGCACCTGACCGTCGGAGGTCTACGGGACTGGCTGCTCCAGGTCACCGCGAAGCCGGACGCGGCGGCGACGTTGCGGTCGGTGGCCGCCGGACTGACTCCCGAGATGGTGGCAGCGGTCAGCAAGATCATGCGCAACCAGGATCTGATCGCAGTGTCGAGAGCCGTGCAGGTGACGTCGGCGTTCCGTACGACGATCGGGCTACCCGGAACGCTCACCACGCGTCTGCAGCCCAACCACCCGACGGACGATCCGCGCGGAATCGCCGCGGCCACGCTCGACGGGTTGCTGCTTGGATCCGGCGACGCGGTCATCGGGATCAACCCGGCGACCGACTCACCTCAGGCGACGGCCGAACTGCTGCACCTGCTGGACGAAATCCGCCAGCGCTTCGAGATCCCCACTCAATCGTGCGTGCTCTCGCACGTGACGACGACGATGGAACTGATCGACAAGGGCGTTCCGGTCGATCTGGTGTTCCAGTCCATCGCGGGCACCGAAGGAGCCAATTCGAGCTTCGGCGTGAACATTCCACTGCTACGCGAGGCCAACGAGGCCGGCCGATCGCTGCACCGCGGAACCGTCGGGAACAACGTCATGTATCTCGAAACGGGCCAGGGCTCGGCGTTGTCGGCGGGCGCGCACATCGGCACCGGTGACCGACCCGTCGATCAACAGACCTTGGAAACGAGGGCGTACGCGGTTGCCCGCGATCTCGAGCCGCTGCTGATCAACACCGTCGTCGGATTCATCGGGCCCGAGTACCTGTACGACGGTAAGCAGATCATCAGGGCCGGCCTGGAAGATCACTTCTGCGGCAAGCTGCTGGGGCTGCCGATGGGAGTGGACGTCTGCTACACCAACCATGCCGAGGCCGACCAGGACGACATGGACACCCTGCTGACGCTCCTCGGCACCGCCGGGGTCGCGTTCGTCATCGCGGTGCCGGGTGCCGACGACGTCATGCTCGGATACCAGTCGTTGAGCTTTCACGACGTGCTCTACGTTCGGCAGGTTCTCGGTCTGCGACCGGCACCGGAATTCGAGTCGTGGCTCTCCCGATTGGGCATGGTGGACGCCGACGGCAGAGTCCTCGACGTCGATGCCGCGGGATCGCCACTTCGAGCGTTGATGAGTGCGCGATGACAGACCCATCGGGCGCAGTGCCCGCGGAACGGCAGGAAGTGGCAGGAGTGGAGCCTGCGGAAAGACCGGAAGGCGAGTTCTGGGGCGAGTTGCGCGCGATGACGCAGGCTCGAATCGGATTGGGGCGCATCGGTGATTCGTTGCCGACCACGCGGGTGCTCGAGTTTCGCTCGGCGCACGCTGCGGCGCGGGATGCGGTGCACATGCCGCTCGAGGTCGAGGACTTCGTGGGCCGGGTGGAGCAGGTCGGTCTCGGTGCACCGTCGGTGGTGACGTCGTTGGCGACGAGTCGCGCGGAGTATCTGCGACGGCCCGATCTGGGTCGGCAACCGAAAGATCTGTCGGACGTGAAGAATTCCGAGGACGAGATCGGAATCGTGTTGAGCGACGGGTTGTCCCCGCGCGCACTCGCCGATCACGGTGTGCCGATGCTGGAGGCGTTGAAAGCCGAACTGGCCGATCGCTATTCGATAGCGGCCCCGGTCGTTGCGACCGAGGCACGGGTGGCGCTGGGTGATCACATCGCCGCGGCGATGGGTGTGCGGACGGTGCTGGTGCTGATCGGGGAGCGTCCGGGATTGTCCGTCGCCGACAGTCTCGGTATCTATCTGACGCATCTGCCGAAACCCGGGTGCACCGACGCCGATCGCAACTGCATCTCCAACATCCATCCGCCGGAAGGTCAGGGGTATGCGCAGTCGGCACGAATCGTGGCCGGTCTGTTGGCCGGTGCCAGGAAGCTCGGGCGGTCGGGCGTGGCGTTGAAGGACACCTCGCGAGCCGACGTGCTCGAGGCGACCGAGGCCCTCACCCTGGAGTGACATCACCCCTATCCGGGGGTGGCCGAGGGTGACGGCGGTCACTACCGTGGGGTGTATGGACAGTTATTCTTCCGGTGCGTCCGACACCGCGGTGCTGGACGACACGATCGGCGCAAATCTGGATCGAACTGCGGCGCGGTACTCGGATCGTGATGCGTTGATCGATGTTGCGTCCGGGCGGAGGTGGACCTACTCGGAGTTCGTCGCCGACGTCGATCTGTTGGCGGCCGGATTGCTCGTGGCCGGAGTCGAGGTGGGTGACCGCGTCGGGATGTGGGCACCGAACTGCCCGGAATGGGTTCTGGCGCAGTACGCGACGGCCAAGATCGGTGCCGTGTTGGTCAACATCAATCCCGCGTATCGCTCGCACGAGCTGCAGTTCGTACTGAAGCAGGCCGGGGTGTCGGTGTTGTTGTCGGCCACGGAGTTCAAGGGATCGAACTACGCGGCGATGATCGACGACGTGCGCCCCGAGGTGGAATCCCTGCGTGAGGTGCTGTTCATCGGGAGCATCCAGTGGGAGGCGATGACCGATCGCGGGCATCGAGCGTTGGCGAAGACTCCGCACATGATCACCGATGTGTCCGAGCGGCTCGGTGCCGACGATGCCATCAACATCCAGTACACCTCGGGGACAACGGGTTTCCCCAAGGGCGCGACGCTCAGTCATCGCAACATCCTCAACAACGGTTTCTTCGTCGGCGAGCTCTGCCATTACACCGCCGAGGACCGCGTGTGCATTCCGGTGCCCTTCTACCACTGCTTCGGCATGGTGATGGGCAATCTCGCGTGCACGTCCCACGGCGCAGCAATGGTGATTCCCGGTCCCTCGTTCGATCCGGTGGCGACGTTGACGGCCGTCGCCGCGGAGAAGTGCACGTCGCTCTACGGAGTCCCGACGATGTTCATCGCCGAACTGGCACTGGAGAACTTCGAGAGTTTCGACCTCGGCAGTCTGCGTACCGGCATCATGGCCGGATCACCGTGCCCCACCGAGGTGATGAAGCAGGTCATCGAGCGGATGGGGATGGCCGAGGTGTCGATCTGCTACGGCATGACCGAGACGTCGCCGGTGTCCCTGCAGACGCGGAGCGAGGACTCCATCGAGCAGCGGGTGTCGACCGTCGGACGCGTCGGTCCGCACCTCGAGGTCAAGATCGTCGACCCGATCGAGGGCAGCACACTGCCGCGCGGCGAGGCGGGCGAGCTGTGCACCCGCGGCTATTCGGTGATGCTCGGCTATTGGGAGCAGCCGGAGAAGACCGCCGAGGCCATCGACGACGAGGGGTGGATGCACACCGGCGACATCGGGGTGATGGACGACAACGGCTACGTGGCGATCACCGGGCGGATCAAGGACATGGTGATTCGCGGCGGCGAGAACATCTATCCCCGCGAAGTCGAGGAGTTCCTGTACACCCACCCCGATGTCCTCGACGCACAGGTCATCGGTGTGCCCGATCCGAAGTACGGCGAGGAGCTGATGGTGTGGATCAGGATGAAAGACGATGCCACGCCCCTCGATTCGGCGGCGATACGGTCTTTCTGTGACGGACGGCTGGCGCACTACAAGATCCCGCGGTACGTGCACGTGGTCGACGAGTTCCCGATGACGGTCACCGGCAAGGTGCGCAAGGTCGAGATGCGCGAGCGATCGCTCGGTCTGATCGAACAGCTGCCGTTCGGCTGACATACTCGCTTCCATGATCAGTGCGCTGTGGACGCCGACGGATTCCGATCTCGCCGAGGCTCGGGTGACCGAGTTCGCGCGCTTCGTCGAGCAACGTCACGATGTGCTTCTACCGGACTACTCGGCTCTGTGGCGATGGTCGACGAACGAGCTGGAACTGTTCTGGCGAGCGGTGTGGGACTTCTTCGAGGTCCGCTCCTCCAGCGTGCCGAAAACTGTGCTCGCAGATCGAGATATGCCGGGAGCGCAGTGGTTTCCGGGTACGCAGCTGAACTACGTGGACCAGGTGATCAGGCACGCTCGACCCGGTCGCGCCGCAATCGTCCACGCCCGCGAAGACGGTTCGACGCGGACCGTGACGTGGCAGGAGATGATCGATCGGGCCGGGGCGCTGGCGGGGACGCTCGCAGGCGCGGGAGTTCGACGCGGCGACCGCGTCGTCGGATATCTGCCCAACGTTCCCGAGGCGGTGATCGCATTCCTGGCGACCGCGAGCCTGGGGGCGGTGTGGTCCGCGTGCGGGCAGGACTACTCGGCCTCGGCGGCGCTCGACCGTCTGGGCCAGCTCGAGCCCACAGCGCTGATCACTGCCGACGGGTACGTGTACGGAGGGAAGTTCAGGGACAAGGCCGCCGATGTCGACGCGCTCACGTCGGGGCTGCCGACGCTACGGGTCGTGGTGACGGTCGGCGAGGCGTCGGGAAGCGCGGTGAGTTGGTCTGCGGCAACAGCGCAGAGTCGCGAATTGAATCCGGTCGCAGTGCCTTTCGATCACCCGCTGTGGGTCGTGTTCTCCTCTGGTACCACCGGTCTGCCGAAGGGGATCGTGCACGGCCACGGCGGTGTCGTGCTCGAGCATCTCAAATCCGTTGCCCTGCACTCCGATCTGGGACCAGAGGACGTGTTCTTCTGGTACACCAGCCCCAGCTGGATGATGTGGAACTTCCAGGTCGCCGGTCTACTGGCCGGGTCCACGATCGTGTGCTCCGACGGAAATCCGTCGTTCCCTACGCCGGATGCGCTGTGGGACATCGCAGCCAGGCTGGGTGTGACGTATCTCGGAACCAGCCCCGGCTATGTGCTCGCGTGCATCAAGGCCGACGCGCATCCCGGCACCGATCACGATCTCTCGGCACTGCGAGCCGTCGGGATCACCGGATCCGCGATGCCTGCGACGTCGTCGATCTGGTTGTCGGAGAACATCGGAGCCCACGTGCCGGTCTTCTCCATTTCCGGTGGCACCGACGTGGTGTCGGCATTCGCCGGGGGAGTGCGGACCGCGCCGGTCTGGGCCGGGGAGCTGTCGGTGCCGTTCCTCGGCGTCGCGCTCGACGCCTACGACGAGGAGGGCGACGCAGTCCGTGGCACCGTCGGTGAGCTGGTCGTCACCGAGCCGATGCCGTCGATGCCGCTGTACTTCTGGAACGACGCGGACGGATCTCGTTACCGGGACGCATACTTCGACACCTATCCGGGAATCTGGCGGCACGGCGACTGGATCACCATGACCGATCGCGGCAGTGTTCTCGTACACGGGCGATCGGATTCCACGCTCAACCGCAACGGAATTCGTATGGGGAGCGCCGACATCTATCAGGCCGTCGAATCTCTGGACGAGGTCACCGAGGCGCTCGTTCTGGGCATCGAGCTACCCGACGGCGGATACTGGATGCCCCTGTTCGTTGTGGTCCCGGACGGCGTGACCGACGAGTTGCGGGAACGCATCGAATCCGTCATCAGAACGCAGGCGTCGCCGCGACATGTTCCCGACGACGTCATCGCCACGCCCGCGATACCTCACACTCGAACCGGGAAGAAGCTCGAGGTACCGCTCAAACGGCTCTTCCAAGGTGCCACTGCCGCAGGCACTCTCGATGCACGTGCCGTCGACGACCCGGCTGCGTTGGCGTGGTTCGTCGACCGGGCGACCGAGTTTCAGCGAGTCCAGCGCGCGAGATAGGCCTTCTCCTCGGGCGCGATGCGGCGCAGGGTCTCGGCACCGACGTCGACCATCGCCATCCGGGTCGTCGCCACCACGGCGGGCGGCGATTCCGGTGCCGCGCCCGCGGCGCGTACCTCGTACCCGATGGTGAAATCGACAGCGCGCACCTTCTCGAACCACAGTGTGACGTCGAGCGGACCGTCCGAATGCCGGAGCGGCTTCTTGTACGCAATGGTCACATTCGCGATCAACGCACTCTTGATCAGAGACTCGTTGGCCTCGCCCTCGCTGAGCAGCCATTCGATGCGCGCCTCTTCGAGCAAGGTGACCATCCGTGCATGGTTGATGTGCGCGAAGGCATCCATATCGGACCACCGCACCGTCACGCTCGCGTGATATCCGACGGGACCGGCCGGCTCTGTCTGCATCGCACCAGGCTCTGTTTCCATTGCTAGAGGATGGCATGCGCGCCCGTGACCACGACGCTCTAGAGTCCCAGGAGTGATTATCGCCAATGTCGCACTGGATGGTTCCGGCGTGCTCTTCGACATAGAACTCGCAGGATCGGTCATCGCGTCGATCACTCCGGCGGGCACCAGGCGCGCACGGGGCGAGGAGGTGCTCGACGGTGGGGGCGGGGTGGCGTTGCCCGGGTTCGTGGACTCTCACGTGCACCTGACGCAGTGGGCGGCGGCGCGGCGGCGAATCGATGTCGGGTCCGCCGCATCGGCTGCCGACGCGGTCGCCCTGGTGTACCCCTACGCGCGCACGGCAGGCGAATCGGTGGTGCGCGCCAACGGCTTCCGTGACGCACACTGGCCGGAGGAGCCGCACAAGGACCTGCTCGAGAATGCGCTGCCCGGTGCTCGCGTGGCGATGACGAGCATGGATCTGCACACGTTGTGGCTGAGCCCGGCGTTGCTCGACGATCTGGGTATCGATCACCCCACCGGTGTGCTGCGCGACGTCGACGGTCTCGAAGCGGTCATGGCGCTCGAGGAGCAGGACGATCCGGCCGAACTCGATCGGGCCGTGCTCGACGCCACCGCCGCACTGGCGGTCCGCGGCGTCACCGGCGTCGTGGATTTCGAGTTCGCCGACAACAAGACGGTCTGGGATCGACGCCTGACGGCCGGCTCGCCTGCGGTTCGCGTCGACACGACGGTGTGGCCCCAATGGCTCGACGAAGCACTCGAGCGCGGCGAGCGCACCGGCGACGTCTCGGCTCTGTCGAAACTGATCCGGCGCGGACCGCTCAAGGTGATGCTCGACGGTTCGCTCAACACTCGAACGGCGTGCTGCCACGATCGGTACCCGGGCATCGACGGGGACGACGCGTACGGGCTGTTGCTCGAAACTCGGGACGATTTGTACCGGCTCGTCTCGCGGGCGTCGGAAGGCGGAATCATGCCTGCCATCCACGCGATCGGTGACCGCGCCAACGGCATCGCCCTCGATGCATTCGAGCGCGCCGGCTGCGGTGGCCGCATCGAACACGCGCAACAGATACTGCCGGACGACGTCGCGCGCTTCGCTGCGCTGGGCGTCGTGGCATCGGTGCAACCGCAGCACGCGATGGCCGATCGCGACATCGCCGAGGACCTGTGGGCCGGACGGCGCTCGGTGGCCTACGGTTACGGCTCGCTGCACCGAAGCGGTGCGACCTTGCTCTTCGGTTCCGATGCCCCGGTCAGTCCACCGGAGCCGCTGGCGGGAGTCGCCGCAGCGGTGTTCCGTACCGACGACGACCGACCCCCGTGGCACCTGGACGAAGCCGTGCCCCTCGAGGTGGCACTGCGCGCGGCGTGCGGTGGCCGTGGCGCGCTCCGAGAGGGGGATGCAGCGGACATCGTCGTTCTGGTCGAGCATCCCGTGCACCGCTCGGTGCACGATCTCGCCGAGACCGACATCAGAGCCACGATCTGCGCCGGTGCGCTCACTCACGCAGCTGCTGTGTAGGAGCACGGAGGCGAAGCCCACGGATCGATCTTGTCGGTGTGGCCGCGTAGCGTGACTGCGATGACGTCGATCACCGATCCGCGCGTACGCGAGTTTCTGTCCGCGGGTACCCGCACCGGCAAGCTCGGATACCTCGCCTCCGACGGAAGGCCCCTGGTGGCACCCATCTGGTTCCTCGTCGAGGGCGACCAGATCGTGTTCAACACGGGGGCCGACACGGCGAAGGGAAAGTCGATTCGCCGTGACCCCCGCGTCGTGCTGACCGTCGATCTCGAAGAGCCGCCGTACGGATTCGTCCAGGTGCAGGGCATCGCGTCGGTCGACGAGGACCCCGCAGAGTTGCTCCGCACCGCCACCGAGCTCGGGGCCAGGTACATGGGCCGCGATCGCGCCGAGGAGTTCGGCGCACGCAACGGTGTTCCGGGCGAATTGATCGTTCGGGTGACACCGAACAAGGTCATCGCCGCTTTCGACATGACGGCATGACGACCGACGGTCGCCGCACGTTCGGCACTGTAGATTGACCGGGTGCCGAATCGAGTCGGAGTGTGTCGGGTCGGCTCGGATCGGGTATCGACTTGTAACGGTCCGGTACATACGTACGGATATGTACTGAAAGGTAACTTCGAGTTGCTCCCGGTGAGAAAATAGAGAACGAAGTAAGCAACTTGCTCGACGTGTTCGGTGCCCGCCGATCGCTGCCGGTTCGGCAGCCGGTGGGGGCGCGTGTGATTGTGGGAAAGAGAGGAATCGATTGGACCCGCTAGGTGTGGAAGGTGCTGGACACGACGACGGAGTCGGCAGTCCTGAGCATTCGTCGTTCCCCCTGTCACCGGCCCAATTGGGAATGTGGTTCGCGCAGCATGTGGACCCCTCGGTACCCGCGAACATCGCCCAGTACATCGAGCTGCACGGCGAGCTCGACGTGGAGTTGCTTCGTCGATCATCCTCACAGGCGGCACTCGAACTGCAGTCCGGATTCGTGCGCATCGTCGAGATCGACGCCGAGCCCCGGCAGATCGTCGATCCCACCCTCGACGACTCCCTGAACTACCTGGACCTACGCGGCGAGGCCGATCCTCGTGCAGCGGCCCTGGCGTGGATGCACGGCGACTACAGCGCGCCGATCGACATTCTGCGCGACCGACTGATCGCCGCGACCGTGCTGCGCCTCGAGGACGACGTCTGGTTCTGGTACGAGCGCGTGCATCACGTCGTGCTCGACGGATTCGGTGCCGTCACGTTCATGAACCGTGCGGCGGAGCTCTACACCGCGGCGGTGGAGGGCACCGAACCGAGCAAGAACCTGGCGTCGGACCTGACGAAGGTCTACGACATCGACGTGGCCTACCGCGACTCGAGCCGTTTCGAGGCCGACCGCGAGTACTGGGCGTCGCGGATCGACGGTATCGACGGAGTCACCACCCTCGCCGGTCACACGGCTGCACCGGCGGCGACGAGTCAGATCGACAGCACAGCCCTGTCCGCCGAGACGATGGACGGACTCGAAGCCCTGCGAAGCGAGACCGACACGACGATGGCGACCATCGTCATCGCCGGCTTCGCCGCCTACCTCGCGCAGATGACCGGACGCGAGGACGTCGTGCTCTCGCTCCCGGTCACCGCGCGCACCACCGCGGTGTTGCGCCGTTCCGGCGGCATGGTCTCCAACGTCGTTCCCCTCCGACTCGACGTGTCGGGTGACACCACCGTCGAGACGCTGCTCGCGCGCGTCAACGCCGAGGTCTCCGGGGCCCTGCGGCACCAGCGATACCGGCACGAGGACATTCGGCGCGATTCCGGAGCGGCCAGCGGTCAGGCCTCGTTCTTCGGTCCGTGGGTCAACATCATGCTGTTCTTCGGCGAGGTGCGCCTCGGTTCGATGGTCGGCGGCATCAACATTCTCTCGACCGGCCTCATCGAGGATTTCGGGCTCAACCTCTACACCAGCGTTGCCGGGTCGACCACCCACATCGACTTCGAGTCCAACCCCAATCTGTACGGACCCGAGCAGTCCGGGCGCAACCACGAGAGGTTCGTCGAATTCTTCGCCCGGTTCGTGGCGGCGGGAGCCAAGAGCGCGGTGTGGGATCTGGCACTGACCGACGGTGGCGAACGCGAACTCGTCGTGGCCGAGTGGAATGCCACCGAGCACGAGACCGAGCCACGCACGCTGCTGTCCGCCTTCGAAGCGGCTGCGGCCGCACACCCCGACGCGACGGCCCTGGTGTACGAGGGCGAGTCGGTCACCTACGGTGCACTCTCCGCGCGAGTGAACGACCTGGCTCGTCACCTGATCGATATGGGTGTCGGCCCCGAGACTCTCGTCGGACTCTCGATCCGCCGTTCGTTCGACCTCGTCGTCGGCATGTACGCGATCGTGGCGGCGGGCGGTGCCTGGGTGCCGATCGACCCCGACCACCCTGCCGATCGCACCGCGTACATTCTCGACTCGGCACAGCCGCGATGCGTGCTGATCTCCTCGCACGACGACGTCGAACTGCCCGAGGGAACCGAGACGGTTGCGGTCGACCTCGTCGACTGCGCGTCGCGGTCCACGGCACCCGTTCGGGATGCCGAACGTACTGCGCCACTGCGACTCTCGAATACCGCGTACGTGATCTACACCTCCGGTTCGACCGGACGGCCGAAGGGCGTCGCGGTCGAACACGCGGCGATCGACAATCAGATGGAGTGGATGCTCTCGGAGTATCCGATGGATGCATCCGACGTCTATCTGCAGAAGACGGCCACCACCTTCGACGTCTCGCTCTGGGGATTCTTCCTGCCTCTGCGGGTCGGCGCGACAATGGTGCTCGCCACTCCCGACGGGCATCGAGATTCGGTCTACGTGGCCAACAAGATCGCCGAACATCGGGTCACCATCACCGATTTCGTGCCGTCGATGCTGACGGTGTTCGTGGCCAATGCGCCGACGGGTACCTGCAGTTCGTTGCGCCACGTGTTCGTCATCGGCGAGGCATTGCCGGTCGAGACCGCAGCGTCGTTCCGCGCACTGTGCTCGGCGGGGCTGCACAATCTCTACGGCCCCACCGAGGCCGCAGTCTCGGTCACCTATCACCCCAGCGGACCGCAGGACACCCGCACCGTTCCGATCGGTGTGCCCGAGTGGAACACCAAGGCCTTCGTTCTCGACGGTCGGCTGCGACCGACCCCGATCGGCGAATCGGGCGAGCTGTACCTCGCGGGAGTTCAGCTGGCGCGCGGCTACGTGGGCCGACCGGATCTGAGCTCGGATCGCTTCGTCGCCAACCCCTTCGGCACCGGCGGCGAGCGGATGTACCGCACCGGTGACCTCGTGCGCTGGCGTGGCGACGGAGTGTTGGACTACATCGGCCGGACGGACTTCCAGGTCAAGTTCCGCGGACAACGCATCGAGCTCGGCGAGATCGAAACGGTTCTGCTCGCCAACGAATCGATATCGCAGGCAGTGGTATTGGTGGTCCAGACGGTCACCGGTGATCAGTTGGTTGCGTATGTCGTCGCGGCTCCGGGACGATCCATCGAATCCGCCGCGGCGATCGAGTTCGCCGGCCACGCCCTACCGTCGTACATGGTGCCTGCAGCGGTCGTCGTCCTCGACGCCCTGCCACTGAACACCAGTGGCAAGCTCGACCGAAAAGCGTTGCCGGAACCGGTGTTCAGCAGCGCGAAGAAGTATCGGGCCCCGCAGAGCCGGGCGGAGTACGTCGTCGCCGGTATCTACGAGGATCTGCTCGGTGCCTCCAAGGTCGGTCTGGACGAGGACTTCTTCGAGCTCGGTGGCAACTCTCTGATCGCCACGCAGTTGGTGACGCGAGTCGGCAGCGCTCTCGGAGTTCGCCTCGGCGTCCGTGAGCTGTTCGAAGCTCCCACGGTCGGCGCGCTGGCGGCCAGGGCCGAATCGGCGGCTCGGCTCGGGGCGGACACCCCGGTGCTGGAGTCGCGGGAACGGCCCGAACGTATTCCACTCTCTCCTGCGCAACAGCGTATGTGGTTCCTCAACCGCTTCGACCCCACCACCGCGGTGTACAACCTGCCGTTCTCCGTCCGTCTGACCGGGCCGCTCGACGTGGTCGCTCTGTCGGCCGCATTCGCCGACGTCGTCGACCGACACGAGACCCTGCGCACCGTCTACCCTGAGGTGGACGGCTCTCCGGAACAGGTTGTGCTCACGGCGGCGCGGACCCCGGCGACGATTCTGCCGGTCCGCATCGAACGCGACGAACTGGGCGGTCGCCTGCACGAACTGGTCGCCAAGGGATTCGACGTCACGGTCGATACACCGTTCCGCATCGCACTCTTCGAGATCTCACCGACCGAGCACGAACTCGCGATGGTGCTGCACCACATCGCCGCCGACGGGGCGTCGTTCGGTCCGCTGGCGCGGGATGTGCTGGTGGCCTACTCGAGCCGGGTCAAGGGGCGCGCACCCGAGTGGACGCCGCTCGAGGTCCAATACGCCGACTACGCGCTGTGGCAACGAGCGGTGCTCGGTCCCGAGACCGATCCGCTGTCCCTGGCTTCGCGCGAAATCGCGTACTGGAGCGCGACTCTCGAAGATCTTCCCGATCAGTTGGCGCTGCCGTCGAGCAGGCCTCGCCCCGCAGTGTCCTCGAACGCGGGCAGCAAGCTTCGGGTGGACGTGCCTGCGCATCTGCACGCCTCGCTGGCGAGCCTGGCCCGGGCGAACAACGCCTCGCTGTTCATGGTCATGCAGTCCGCGTACGCGCTCCTGCTCGCCCGGCTCAGTGGCACCACCGACATCGCCATCGGTGCGCCCGTGGCCGGTCGCGGAGAACCAGCACTCGACGACCTGGTCGGCATGTTCGTCAACACGCTCGTACTGCGCACCGAGGTCGATCCGGCGTTGACGTTCGAGGAACTCCTCTCGCGCGTTCGTGACACGGACCTGTCCGCGTTCGCGCATGCAGACGTGCCGTTCGAGCGCCTCGTGGAGGTGCTGAATCCGGTGCGTTCGACGTCCCGGCACCCGCTGTTCCAGGTCGCGATCTCGCTGGAATCGGCGATGTCTCGTGAACTCACCGTCGGTGGCCTGCGCGCCACAGCCGCCGAATTCGACGTTCCCATCGCCAAATTCGACGTGCAGCTGTGGCTGACCGAGCATCTCGACGACGGGGCACCCGCGGGTATCGACGCGGTGTTCGAGTACGCCACAGATCTGTTCGACGCCGATCTCGTCGAGAGTTTCGCTCGTCGCTTCCTGGCGATTCTGGACGCGGTCACCACGGACTCGACGGTGCCGGTCGGCGACGTCGCGATCGTCGATGCCGCGGAGCACCGGTCCGTGGTGTCGCAGTGGAACGCATCGGGAGACGACGTCTCTCGGGAGCTGACCCTGGTGGATCTGCTCGACGCCGCTGCCGCACGTCACCCGGACGGCGTCGCGGTGCGCTTCGGTGACTCGTCGATGACCTACGCCGAGTTCGACGCGCACTCCAACCGTCTTGCCCGCGTTCTCATCTCCCACGGCGTCGGCCCCGAAAGCCTGGTCGCCGTCGCCCTTCCGCGGTCTGCGGAACTCGTCGTCGCGCTCGTCGCGGTGATCAAAGCCGGCGGTGGATACCTCCCCGTCGATCCGAGCTACCCACTCGACCGAGTCGAGTACATGCTCGACGACGCTCGGCCCACAACCGTACTGTTGTCCGGCTCGAACCGAGTGGAACTGCCGTCCGACGTCGAATCTCGTACCGGCGCAGCATTGCTCGACATCGACACCGTCGATCTGTCGTCGGTGTCCGGCGATCGTCTCACCGACGAGGACCGGACGAGCCCGCTGCGACCCGAGAACGTCGCCTACGTCATCTACACCTCGGGTTCGACAGGCCGCCCCAAGGGCGTGATGATTCCGCACCGCAACGTCGTTCGGCTGCTCGACAACACCGATTCGGTCTACGGCTTCGGTGCCGACGACGTGTGGACGATGTTCCACTCCTACGCCTTCGATTTCTCGGTGTGGGAGCTGTGGGGCCCGTTGCTGTACGGCGGCACGTTGGTCGTCGTCGACTACTTCACCTCGCGGTCGCCGGAGGCATTCCACCGCTTGCTCGTCGACGAGCAGGTCACGGTGCTCAACCAGACGCCGTCGGCGTTCTATCAGCTGTCCGAGGCCGATCGCACGACGGCAACCGATCATGGCGAACTGTCACTGCGCTACGTGATCTTCGGCGGTGAAGCCCTCGAACAACGGCGTCTGACCGGGTGGTTCGAGCGGCACGGGCACCGTTCGCCCCAGCTCGTCAACATGTACGGCATCACCGAGACGACCGTGCACGTGTCCTATCGTGCGCTCGATGCCGCGTCCGTCGAGACCAGTGCCTCGGTGGTCGGCAAGCCCATCGCCGGACTGCGGGTGTTCGTGCTGGACACCCGCCTGCATCCGGTTCCGGTCGGGGTGCCCGGCGAAATGTACGTTGCCGGTGGACAACTCGCCCGCGGTTATCTCGGCCGCCGGGAGCTGACGTCGGTTCGCTTCGTGGCGAACCCCTTCTCGTCGGGAGCCGACGACGGATCGCTGCTGTACCGAACCGGTGACCTCGCACAGTGGAACGCCGCAGGCGAACTCGAATACCTCGGTCGTTCCGACGATCAGGTCAAGGTCCGTGGATTCCGCATCGAGCTGGGCGAGGTGGAGGCGGCGGTGACCGCACAGCCGACCGTCACCCAGGCCGCCGTGGTCGTTCGCGAGGACTCGCCCGGTGCAGCTCGACTGGTCGCCTACGTGGTGTCCGCTGCGGTCGAGGGTCGGCCGATCGTCGACATCGAAGACATCAGAACCGGTATCGCCGAGGTACTTCCGGAGTACATGGTGCCGTCGGCGTTCGTCGTGCTCGACGCCATCCCACTGACCGTCAACGGCAAGCTCGATCGCCGGGCACTGCCGGCTCCGGTGTTCGAGGTGCGCGAGTTCCGTGCCCCGACGACACCGATCGAGGAGATCGTTGCCGACGTCTTCGCGGACGTTCTCGGGGTGGAGCGCGTGGGTCTCGACGACGATTTCTTCGAGCTCGGCGGTAACTCGCTGATCGCCACACAGGTGGTCTCGCGCCTGGGAGTCGCTCTCGATGCCACCGTGCCGGTGCGCATGCTGTTCGAGGCGTCGACCGTGGCGCTGCTCGCAGTACGGGTTGAGCAGGCCGCAGGGGAGGGCGGCCGCACCGCACTCGTCGCGACCGTGCGGCCCGAGCGAATTCCGCTCTCGCTCGCGCAGCAGCGAATGTGGTTCCTCAATCGATTCGATGCCGACTCCACCGCGTACAACATTCCGTTCGCACTGAGACTGACCGGTGAACTCGACGTCGCCGCGCTGCAGGTTGCGATCATGGACGTGATCGACCGGCACGAGTCGCTGCGTACGGTCTACCCGGACGCCGCGGCCGGCCCGCAGCAGTCCATCCTCGACGCCGCTCAGACGGTGCCGAACCTGATGCCTATTCCGACGTCCGCAGCCGATATCCAGCGGCAGGTCTTCACACTGGCGTCGACGACGTTCGACGTGACGGTCAACGTTCCGATTCAGGCCCGCCTCTTCGAGATCGGTCCTCGCGAGCACGTCATCGCCATGGTGGTGCACCACATCTCGGCCGACGGCTGGTCGATGGGTCCGCTGGCCCGCGACCTCATGATCGCGTACGCCTCGCGTACCGCGTGGGAGAACCCGGCGTGGATGCCGCTCGAGGTGCAGTACGCCGACTACAGCCTGTGGCAGCGTTCGGTTCTCGGCTCCGAGGACGATCCGCAATCGCTGATCTCCGGTCAGGTCGACTACTGGGCCGACATGCTTGCCGGTCTGCCCGATCAGCTGGATCTGCCGACCGATCGGCCGCGCCCGAATCGTCAGTCCTACCAAGGATCGTCGATCCGATTCGATGTACCGGCCGAGGTCCATCGAGGCCTGTCCTCGCTGGCCCACACGCACAACGCATCGCTGTTCATGGTCGTCCACGCCGCTCTGGCGGTGCTGCTCGCACGCCTGTCCGGCACCGAGGACATCGCGATCGGTACTCCGGTCGCAGGCCGAGGCGACGCAGCCCTCGACGACGTGGTCGGCATGTTCGTCAACACCCTCGTGTTGCGCACCGACATCGAGTCGGGTCGGACGTTCTCGGAGCAGATCGGGCGCGCCCGCGAAGTGGCGCTCGGCGCGTTCGGACACGCCGATCTGCCGTTCGAGCGTTTGGTCGAGGTGCTCAATCCGTCCCGATCGCAGGCGCGGCACCCCCTGTTCCAGGTGATGCTCTCGTTCGAGAACCTCACCCGCACGCACGTCGACCTACCGGGTCTGTCGGTGGACAGCGTCGCCCTCGATGCCGAGGTGGCGAAGTTCGACCTGCAGCTGACCGTCACCGAGTCCATCGGAGTGGACGGTCGCGGACAGGGCATGGCCGCCGAGTTGACCTACGCGACCGACCTGTTCGACGCCGCGACGGTGAGAGGGTTCTCCGAACGTTTCGTGCGGATACTCAGTGCCGTGGTGGCAGATCCCTCGCTGTCGGTGGGAGACATCGACCTTCTCGACGACGGCGAGCGCGACCGAGTCGTGACAGCGTGGAACCGCACCGAACACGAGGTACCGGACCAGGTGACGCTGGTCGACCTGTTCGATCGTCAGGTGGCCGAGACTCCGGATGCCAGAGCATTGGTGTTCGAGGGTGAGCGGTTGACCTATGCGGAGTTCGCGGGGCGTGCGAATCGTCTTGCGCGACTTCTGGTGTCGGCCGGGGTTGGGCCTGATTCGCTGGTGGGGCTCGCGATCGGGCGGAGTCTGGACCTGTTCGTGGGTATGTACGCGATCGTGAAGGCCGGTGCGGGATACGTGCCGATCGATCCGTCGCAACCGGCGGATCGGAACGAGTACATCGTTGCCACGGCGGCTCCGGTTCGAGTGTTGTCGACGACGCGTGATCACGTGGAGTTCGCGGGGGTCGAGACGATCGACATCGACAGCGTCGATGTGTCGGGTCTGTCTGCGGCACCGTTGACCGATGCCGAGCGCACGGCACCGTTGCGGGCGACGAATCTCGCGTACGTGATCTTCACATCGGGTTCGACGGGACGTCCCAAGGGCGTGGGTGTCTCGCACGAGGCGATCGTGAATCGGTTGTTGTGGATGCAGCACGAGTACGGGTTGACCGCCGAGGACGTGGTGTTGCAGAAGACTCCGTCGACATTCGATGTGTCTGTGTGGGAGTTCTTCTGGGCGCTGCAGAACGGGGCGTCGGTGGCCATCGCTGTTCCGGACGGTCATCGGGATGCGTTGTATCTGCTCGATGTCATTGCTCGCGAGCATGTTTCGGTGGTGCACTTCGTGCCGTCGATGATGTCGGTGTTCGTACCCGAGGTGGAGCGACGCCGAGCGTCGGGTGCCTCGCTGCGGTTGGTGTTCGCATCCGGTGAGGCATTGGCTCCGACCACGGCCCGCGCGCTACGGCGGGCAATCGCTGGAGTGGAGTTGCACAACCTGTACGGCCCAACCGAGGCTGCCGTCGACGTGACCTATCACGCTGTCACGGACGAGGATTCGGAGGTGATGCCCATCGGAGCACCGGTGTGGAACACCTCTGTCTACGTGCTCGATTCGCGACTGAATCCCACTCCCGTCGGTGTCGCAGGTGAGCTCTATCTCGCGGGTACTCAGCTGGCACGTGGCTATGTGGGACGCTCGGACCTGACCGCGGACCGCTTCGTGGCACATCCGTTCGCTACCGGCGGGCGGCGCCTCTATCGCACCGGCGACGTCGTGCGGTGGAACCGCAACGGCGAGCTCGAATACGTGGGACGGTCGGACTTCCAGGTGAAGCTGCGCGGCCTGCGCATCGAACTCGGCGAGATCGAATCGGCATTGCTGGCACAACGCTCGATCTCCCAGGCGGTCGTCGTGGTCCGCCACGAGCAACTCGTCGGGTACGTCGTACCGGCCGGTGCCTCGGTGGAAACCGGTGCCGTCCTCGGCGCGCTGCGGTCTCGGCTCGCGGAGTACATGGTGCCGTCGACGCTGATCGTGCTCGAAGAGTTTCCGCTCGGCGCGAGTGGAAAGCTCGACCGTAAGGCGCTACCCGATCCCGCTTTCGAGGTGACCGAGTACCGGGAACCGACCAACGACATCGAACGCACCGTTGCCGAGGTCTTCGCCCAGGTCCTCGGAGTCGAGCGTGTCGGTCTCGACGACGACTTCTTCGAGCTCGGCGGAAACTCCCTCATCGCAACGCAACTGGTCTCGCGACTGGGCGTGGCCATGGACACCAGAATCGCGGTGCGAGAGCTGTTCGACACCTCCACGGTGGCCGATCTGGCCGCGCGGTTGGGCACACTGGTCGCCACGGGAAGCCGCCCGCCGTTGGTGCCTCAGCAACGGCCGCAACACATTCCGTTGTCGCTCGCGCAGCAGCGAATGTGGTTCCTCAACAAGTTCGACGTCGAATCCGCAGCCAACAACATTCCGATCGCCGTGCGACTGTCCGGTCTGCTGGACCGCCGCGCAATGCAGATTGCGGTCGCGGACGTCGTGGCTCGGCAGGAATCCCTGCGCACGGTGTTCCCGGAGACCGACGGAACCGCACACCAGGTCATCGTCGACGCAGCCTCGGCCACGCCGGATCTGACGCCCATCGACATCGCCGCACACGAGGTCGCGGATGCGTTGCGAGAACTGGCGACCACCGGATTCGACCTGTCGAAGGACCTGCCCTTCCGAACCAGACTCTTCGAGGTCAGCCCCACCGAGCACCTGTTGGTGTTCGTCGTCCACCACATCGCGGCCGACGGGTTCTCGCTGGGCCCGCTGACCCGAGACGTGATGAACGCGTACGCGGCTCGCTCGCTGAACCAGGAACCCTTCTGGTCTCCGCTGCCGATCGACTACGCCGACTACAGCCTCTGGCAGCGCCAGGTACTCGGTTCCGAGGACGACCCGCAGTCTGTCGTCTCGCAGCAGATCGACTACTGGACAACCGCTTTGGCCGGCCTGCCGGACCAGCTCGACGTGCCGTCCGACCGCCCGAGGCCCGTCGTGGCGTCGAACAGTGGTGCGCTCGTGCGCTTCTCCATCGACGAGGATCTGCACCGTGCACTGATCGATGCCGCCAGAGCAGAGAACGCCTCGCTGTTCATGGTTGTGCACACCTCCTTGGCCGTACTGCTGTCGCGGTTGTCCGGCGAAGCCGACATCGCGATCGGCACCCCGGTCGCCGGGCGCGGTGAAGCTGCCCTGGACGACTTGATCGGCATGTTCGTCAACACGCTGGTGTTGCGCACCGAGATCGACACAGCGCGTCGATTCGACCAGGTACTCGCCGACACCCGCGAGACCGACCTGTCGGCTCTGGCTCACGTGGACGTACCGTTCGAGCGACTGGTCGAAATCCTCAACCCCGCCCGATCCACGGCTCGTCATCCCCTCGTGCAGGTGGTGCTCGCGTTCCAGAACCTGGGACAGAAGGATCTCGAACTGCCGGGACTGTCGGTCTCCGGTGTCGATTTCGAGACGCTGGTCGCACTGTTCGATCTGCAGTTCACGTTCGTCGAGTCGATTGGACCCAGCGGCGCTCCGCAGGGCATGACCGTCGACGTCACCTACGCCACCGATCTGTTCGACGAAGCCACGGTCGTCACGCTGGGCGATCGCCTGATCACAGTTCTCGAAGCCGTCGCCGACAACCTCTCGACCGTGGTCGGTGACATCGAACTGCTCGAGCCCGTCGAACGCAGGCGTGTGCTGGTCGACTGGAACGACACCGAGCACGAGGTCGACCGAGCACAGACGTTGGCCTCCCTCGCCGGACAGGTCGACTCGTTTTCCACCGCACTGGTTTTCGGAGACGACACGCTCACCTACGGCGAATTCCAGGAACGGGTCGCTCGGCTGGCGCGCTTCCTGATCGACCGTGGTGTCGGACCCGAGAGCGCAGTGGGCATCGCTGCCCGTCGCTCGGTGGAACTGCTCGTCGGAATCCACGCGATCATCGCCGCCGGTGGCGCGTACGTACCGATCGATCCCGACCAGCCGGCCGAGCGGATCGCACACATTCTCGGAACCGCGGCACCGGTCTGCGTGTTGACCACGTCACGAGACACGGTGGAGGCCGACGGCGTCGAGGTCCTCGACATCGACACCCTCGATCTGTCCGGCTTCTCCGACACGCCGATCACCGACGCGGACCGAATCGGTGCGCTGGCACCGTCGAACACCGCCTACGTCATCTTCACGTCGGGTTCGACCGGGCAGCCCAAGGGCGTGGCCGTCACCCACGAGGCGATCGTGAACCGCCTGCTGTGGATGCAGTCGGAATACGAGCTCACCGCCGACGACGTCGTGCTGCAGAAAACCCCCGTCACGTTCGACGTGTCGGTATGGGAGCTGTTCTGGCCGTTGCAGATCGGTGCCACGTTGGTCATCGCGAAACCCGACGGTCATCGTGATCCGCAGTACCTGCTCGAGACGATCGAGGCGCAGTCGGTCACGACGGCACACTTCGTACCCTCGCTGCTCGAGGTCTTCGTTTCCGTCGTGGCAGCAGCGCCGTCGACTGCGGCCACCACTCTGCGGACTCTGTTCGCCTCCGGAGAGGCGCTACCCGCCGAGGTCGGCGATCGGCTCCGACGGGTGCTGCCGGGCGTGGCGCTGCACAACCTCTACGGTCCCACCGAGGCTGCCGTCGACGTCACCTATCACGCGGTGTCGGAGGCGGACGTCGACCTCGTGCCGATCGGTGTCCCGGTGTGGAACACCAGAACGTACGTCCTCGACGCGCGACTGTCTCCGGTCGCTCCCGGGGTGGCGGGCGAGCTGTACCTCGCCGGAGTTCAACTGGCCCGCGGATACCTCGGACGAACGGACCTGACGGCCGATCGATTCCTTCCCGACCCGTTCGGAGAACCGGGCACGCGCATGTACCGCACCGGTGACCTGGTGCGCTGGCGTGCGGTGCCCTCCGGTTCGGGACGGTTGGAGTACCTGGGCCGCACCGACTTCCAGGTCAAGCTCCGCGGGCTGCGGATCGAACTCGGCGAGATCGAGACCGTGCTGCGCAAGCATCGGTCCGTGGAATCGGCCGTCGTTCTGGTTCGGCAGACAGCTGCCGCGGGCGATCAACTGGTCGCCTACGTCGTACCCGCCGTCGGCGGAACCGTCGACGTTGCCGAACTGACGGAGTTCGCGTCGCGCTCACTCGCGAGCTACATGGTCCCGGCCGCGACCGTCGTACTCGACGCACTGCCGCTGACGCCCAACGGCAAGCTCGATCGTCGTGCGCTGCCTGAGCCGAACATCGAGCAGCGTGCTTTCCGTGCGCCGGCCACCACATCGGAAACCGTTGTTGCAGAAGTGTTCCGCGATGTCCTCGGAATCGATGTGGTCGGTGCGGACGACGAGTTCTTCGCCCTCGGCGGCAACTCCCTCGTCGCCACGAGAGTGGCGTCGAGAATCGGCGCGGCACTCGACACCACGGTGACCGTCCGGACCATCTTCGAGGCCTCGACCGTGTCCGCCCTGGCGGCCAGGCTCGACGAGCTCTCGGGTTCGGGCCGTCGAATTCCTCTGGTGCGCACCGATCTGCCGGATCTGGTACCGCTCTCGCTCGCGCAGCGCCGCATGTGGTTCCTCAATCGGTTCGACCCCGAGTCCGCGACGGAGAACCTCCCCGTCGCCATCGATCTCGGCGGCGACCTCGACATCCCCGCCCTGCGCGCGGCCGTCGCCGACGTCGTCGAGCGGCACGAGTCGCTGCGAACGGTCTACCCGGAGGTCGACGGTGTCGCTTCTCAGGTGATCGTTCCGGCTCAGCAGGTGGTTCCGGATCTGGTGCCTACGGCGACCACCACGGCCGAACTGCCGTCAACTTTGGCGGCGCTGGCCATGGGCGGGTTCGACGTCACCACTGCGCCGCCGTTGCGTGCCGCGTTGTTCGAGCTGGAGTCGGACCGTCACGTTCTGGCGTTCGTCACCCATCACATTGCCGCAGACGGATTCTCGATCGGTCCCATGACTCGGGATCTGATGGTCGCGTACGCGGCGCGCAGCGCGGGCACCGAGCCCGGTTGGGCTCCGCTCGCCGTCCGCTACGTCGACTACACGCTCTGGCAGCAGGCCGTTCTCGGCTCCGAGGACGATCCGACGTCACCGGTCTCGAACCAGATTCGGCACTGGACTCGGGCACTCGCTTCGCTGCCGGACGAGGTCACCTTCCCCGGCGATCGAGTCCGCCCGGATCGGTCGTCGTACCGCGGCGGCAACATCACCCTCGCCCTCGATGCAGACACGCACGGACGCCTCGGCGACGTGGCCCGCGCCAACCAGAGCTCGCTGTTCATGGTGTTGCACTCCTCGCTCGCCGTGCTGCTGGCCCGACTGTCCGGAGAGACCGACATCGCGATCGGTACACCGGTCGCAGGGCGCGGCGAGGCCGCACTCGACGACGTCATCGGAATGTTCGTCAACACGCTGGTGCTGCGCACCGATATCGATCACGGCGGCGCATTCACCGAGCTTCTGGCGCGGGCACGCGAGACCGACCTGTCGGCGTTCGCCCACGCCGAGGTGCCGTTCGAGCGGCTCGTCGAGGTACTCGACCCACCGCGGTCGGCGGCTCGTCACCCGCTCGTCCAGGTGATGCTCACCGTGCAGAACATGGAGCAGACCGAGCTCGAACTCCCGGGCCTGAGCGTGCGCGCAGTCGACCTCGAGGTCGAGACGGCCAAGTTCGACGTTCAGTTCACGTTCACCGAGAACCACGTCGACGGCGGCATGACCATCGATGTCACCTTCGCCCGCGACCTGTACGACGACAGCACGGCGCGTGCAATCGGCGAACGTCTGATCCGCGTCCTCGAGTCCGTGGCACTCGACCCGGGTCAGCGAATCGGCGACGTCCCGGTGATGGACGAAGCCGAACGCGGCCGTGTTCTCGCACTCGCCCAGGACGCGCCTGCCGTCGCCGATTCGCTCGACACGATCGTCGATCTCTTCGCCGCTCGGGTGGCCGAGGACCCCGACGCTCCCGCAGTGGTGTTCGAGGGTGCCTCCACGAGTTACCGACAGATCGACGAGTCCTCGACGGCGCTGGCGAGAATTCTCGCCGCCCAGGGGGTCGGGCCGGAGTCGCTGGTGGCCGTCGTGCTGCCGCGCACCGCCGATCTCGTCGTGGCACTGCTGGCGGTGCTCAAAGCCGGGGGTGCCTACGTACCGATCGATCCGTCCTACCCGGCGGACCGCATCGAATTCGTCCTCACCGATTCTCGTCCGGTGGCCGTCCTGACGTGGACCGGTGTGGAGGTGGCGCTCCCCGCAGCGCTTCCCAGGATCGACATCGACACCGCCTCGGCCGAGAGCGACCTGCCGGCGACCGATCCGGTTCCGGCGACCGCGGCTGCGACGGCGTACGTCATCTACACCTCGGGCTCGACGGGCAAGCCCAAGGGCGTGCTGATCCCGCATCGCAACGTCGTACGGCTGTTGGCGAACACCGCGCGGCACTTCGGTTTCGGTCGAGGCGACGTGTGGACGCTGTTCCACTCGTTCGCGTTCGACTTCTCGGTGTGGGAACTGTGGGGCCCGCTGACCACCGGCGGTAGCGTCGTCGTGGTCGACTACTTCACCTCCAGGTCGCCGGAGGCATTGCGGGAGTTGCTCATTCGTGAGCGTGTCACCGTTCTCAACCAAACTCCGTCTGCGTTCTACCAGCTCGATCAGGTCGATCGCACCGCAGGCTCGGCAGATGCCTATTCGTTGCGGTACATCGTGTTCGGTGGCGAGGCGCTGGAACTGCGACGACTGGCCGGTTGGTTCGATCGTCACGGCGACGATTCCCCGCAACTGGTCAACATGTACGGCATCACCGAAACCACGGTCCACGTCTCGCACCGTGTCGTGGACGCGCGGTCCGCGGCGCAGGCATCGGGATCCCTGGTGGGACGCGCCATCTCCGGGCTGTCGGTGTACGTACTGGATTCGCGGTTGTCGCTGGTACCCGCAGGCGTGCCGGGGGAGATGTACGTCTCCGGTGGTCAGGTCGCGCGCGGGTATCTCGGCCGAGCCGGATTGAGCGCGACGAGATTCGTCGCCGATCCCTTCGCAGGTGACGGATCCGTGCTGTACCGCACCGGCGATGTCGCTCGGTGGTCGACCGACGGCGAACTCGAGTTCGTCGGTCGCGCCGACGACCAGGTCAAGATCCGCGGTTTCCGAATCGAACTGGGCGAGGTCGAATCCGCCGTTGCGTCCGCTCCTGCCGTCGGGCAGGCAGCGGTGATCGTGCGCGAGGACACTCCCGGTGCCGCACGCCTGGTTGCCTACGTCGTGCCCGCGGCCGAGTCGACCATCGACATCGACGTCGTCAGGGCCGCGATCGGGGAGAACCTTCCCGAGTACATGGTGCCCTCGGCCTTCGTGGTGCTCGACGCGATTCCGTTGACCGCCAACGGAAAGCTGGATCGACGAGTCCTGCCCGAGCCGGCTGCGCGCACTCGTGAATTCCGGCCACCGACCACTCCGGTGGAGGAAATGGTCGCTGACGTCTTCGCCGATGTTCTCGGCGTCGAACGTGTCGGTCTCGACGACGACTTCTTCGAGCTCGGCGGCAATTCGCTGGTGGCAACACAGGTGGTGTCCAGGCTGGGTGCCGCAGCGGACACGACTGTTCCCGTGCGCGCTCTGTTCGAGGCACCGACGGTCGCGGCTCTGGCTGCGCGGGTCGAGCAGGGTTCGGGCGCAGGCGCGCGTCCGGCGCTGGTGGCATCGACGCGACCGAGCCGAGTGCCGCTCTCGCTCGCGCAGCAGCGGATGTGGTTCCTCAACCGCTTCGATTCCCAGTCCACCGCGTACAACATCCCGTTCGCACTTCGGCTCAGCGGACGTCTCGATGTCGACGCGTTGCAACGTGCGGTCTCCGACGTGATCGAGCGTCACGAGACTCTGCGATCGGTGTACCCGGATTCACCCGAGGGCCCACATCAGGTGATAGTGCCGATGTCGGAGGTTCCCACCACCCTCGAGGTGATCGACACCGACGCGGAGTCGGTGACCGCTCGAGTTCTGGAGCTGCTGTCGGCGACGTTCGACGTCACGACCCGGGTGCCGCTGAAGACCGCGCTCTTCCGCGTCTCGGACACCGAATTCGTACTCGGCATGGTCATCCACCACATCAGTGCCGACGGTCTTTCGGTGATGCCGTTGTCCACCGACGTCATGACCGCATATGCCGCGCGCACCCGCGGTTCCGATCCGGCGTGGGCACCGCTGCCGGTGCAGTACGCCGACTACGCGCTGTGGCAGCGACAGGTTCTCGGGTCCGAGGAGGACTCGGAATCGATTGCTGCGCAGCAGATTCGGTACTGGGAGAATGCTCTGGCCGAGTTGCCCGAGCAGATCGAACTACCGCTCGATCGTCCGCGTCCCGCCGAGCAGACCTTCCGGGGCAGCCGCGTCGATTTCCGGATCGACGCAGCCGCGCACGCTCGACTGTCCGAACTGGCACGCGCGCACAACGCGACGGTGTTCATGGCGGTGCACGCGGCGTTCGCCGTGCTGCTCTCGCGCATGTCGGGATCGCCGGACATCGTCGTCGGAACCCCCATCGCGGGTCGTGGCGAAGCGGAGATCGAAAACCTCGTCGGCATGTTCGTGAACACGTTGGTGCTGCGGCTCGACGTGGCTGCCGGAGCGAGTTTCGAGGACCTTCTCGACGCAGCTCGAGAAACCGATCTGCAGGCCTTCGCCAATTCCGACATACCGTTCGAGCGGCTCGTCGAGGTCGTCAACCCCACCCGGTCGACGGCCCGTCACCCGCTGTTCCAGGTCGGCTTCTCGTTCCAGAACTTCGCGCGCCGAGAATTCGAGCTCGACGGACTGGACATCTCGGCACTGGACACCGAGACCGGAACGTCGCAGTTCGACCTGCACCTGATCGTCTCCGACGCCCCGCGCGACGACGAGGCGTCCGGTGGCTTCGATGCGTTGTTGACCTACGCGACCGATCTGTTCGACGAGCGCACTGCTCGCTCGCTCGTCGCGCGGTTCGAGGCCGTTCTCGACGCCGTCGCGGCGTCGCCGTCGACCCCGGTCGGCGACCTGGATCTGTTCCTCGACGGTGAGCTGCCCGCCATCGTCGACGAGTGGAACGACACCGACCGTGAGTTCGATTCCGCAGTGGGCAGCACTCTCGCCGATCTGTTCGCGGACTCGGCAGCGCGTCACGCCGACGCCGTTGCCCTCGTGCACGACGACGGCACGCTGACGTACGGCGAGTTCTCCGAGCGGGTGTCGCGTCTGGCCCGTCACCTGATCGGCCTGGGTGTCGGACCCGAAGTTCCAGTCGGACTTGCCATCAGGCGATCGGTGGATCTGCTCGTCGGCATGTACGCCATATCCGTGGCCGGTGGTGCCTACGTCCCGATCGATCCGGATCAGCCGGCCGAGCGCAACGCGCTCGTGTTGGAGACCGCTGCGCCGCTGTGCGTACTGACATCCGGTGCCGTCGGGCCGGAGATCTCTTCTGCAGCAACGGTCGTCGATCTGACACAGCTCGATCTCACGAGCCGGTCGTCCACGCCTGTGGGGACCTCCGAGCGCCGCGGTGTGCTCTCCGCCGAGAACACGGCCTACGTCATCTTCACGTCCGGCTCCACCGGGCGACCCAAGGGCGTGGCGGTCTCGCACGGTGCCGTCGTCAACCAGTTGAACTGGCTGCGCGCGGAGTACGGCCTGAACGAGACCGATGCTTCGCTGCTCAAGACCGCAGCGACATTCGACCTGTCGGTGTGGGAGTTCTGGTCGCAGCTGACCTCGGGTGGGCGGCTCGTCGTCGCGAACCCCGAGGGTCATCGCGATCCGGACTACCTGCTCACGCTGGTCCGTCGGCACGCGGTGACGACGTTGCATCTGGTCCCGTCGATGTTGTCGATGCTCGGCACCGTTGCCGCGGGCGAGCTGTCACCCGATCTGCGACGCGTCCTGGCCATCGGTGAAGCACTACCCGCAGCGGTGGCGCAGGATTTCCGACGGCACAACGGTTCCGCCGAGCTGCACAACCTCTACGGCCCGACCGAGGCAGCGGTGTCGGTGACCTCGCACCCGGTCACCGATGCCGACACCGTGGCCGTGCCGATCGGCGTGCCCGAGGCCAACACCGCCGTGTTCGTGCTGGACTCTCGCCTCCATCCGGTTCCTGCCGGAGTCACCGGAGAGCTCTATCTCGCCGGTGCGCAACTGGCGCGAGGATACTTCGGGCGAGCAGACCTCACCGCCGAGCGGTTCGTGGCGAATCCTTTCGACGCGAACGGAACGCGGATGTATCGCACGGGCGACCTCGTACGCTGGCGAGTTCCGCTCGTCGACGGTGCGCCGGCAGCGGCCCGCCTCGACTACATCGAGCGTGCCGACTTCCAGGTCAAGATTCGCGGATTCCGCATCGAACTCGGTGAGATCGAGGCTGCCCTGCGCACACAGGCAACGGTGGCCGACACCGCCGTCGTGGTGCACTCCGGCGAATCGATGGGGGACCAGTTGGTCGCCTACGTCGTCGGACAGTCCGGAGCTGTACTCGACGTGGCGAGTGTCGAAGCCGAACTCGCTCGCGCCGTGCCGTCGTACATGGTTCCTGCGGCGTTCGTCGTCCTCGACGCCCTCCCGCTCAACGCCAACGGCAAATTGGATCGACGGGCCCTTCCGGCACCGCAGTTCGAGGTTGCCGAGTTCCGTGCCCCGGTCACTCCGATCGAGGAGATCGTCGCGGCCACCGTGGCGGAACTACTCGGTCTCGATCGCGCCGGACTCGACGACGACTTCTTCGCGCTCGGTGGAAACTCATTGGTCGCAACGCAATTGGTCTCGAGGCTGGGCCAGGCGCTCGACGCCCAGATTCCGGTGCGAGCAGTGTTCGCGGCGTCCACCGTTGCAGGTCTGGCCGCTCACATCGCCCCGCTCGTCGGTGGCGGTGCGCGCCGAGAACTGACCGTCCGTGAGCGACCCGATCTGCTTCCGCTCTCGATCGCTCAGGAAAGAATGTGGACGATCAACCGGATCGACCCCGGTTCCTCGGCGTACAACATTCCTGTCGCGGTCCGGCTGACCGGCACACTCGACATCGACTCCCTGCGCGGGGCATTCGACGACGTTCTCGGACGCCACGAGATTCTGCGCACGGCATACCCCGATTCGGTCGACGGGCCGGTGCAGCAGATCGGTTCCGTCGCCGACGTGCGGGTCGACCTGACGCCCGAGCGGGTGGAACCTGATGCTGTGATCTCGCGCCTGACCGAGACCCTCGGTGCCGGGTTCGACGTCACGAAGTCGGTTCCGGTGCGGGCCGCGCTGCTGCAGGTCGCCGAGAACGAGCACGTACTCGCTGTAGTGGCACACCACATCGCCGCCGACGGCTTCTCGATGGGTCCGCTGATCCGTGATGTCATGGTGGCCTACACCGCTCGGGTTGCGGGGGAGATGCCGGCATGGACGCCGCTACCGGTCCAGTACGCCGACTTCGCGCTGTGGCAGCGTGACGTGCTCGGCAGCGAGAGCGACCCCGAGAGTCCGCTCGCGAAGCAACTGGCGTACTGGACGACCGAGTTGGCAGGAGCGCCGGAACAGTTGGCGCTCCCGCTGGATCGGCCGCGACCGCCTCGCCCGACGATGCAGGGTGCCTCGTACGACTTCTCGTTCGGCACCGACATCGCATCGGCGATCGAGAAGATCGCGCGCGAACACTCGGCGACGACGTTCATGGTGGTGCACAGTGCCTTCGCCGTGCTGCTCTCGAGGCTGAGCAACTCCTCCGACATCAGCATCGGCACTCCCACTGCAGGTCGCGGTGAACAGCAACTCGACGAGCTCGTCGGCATGTTCGTCAACACGCTCGTGTTGCGAACTCGACTCGATCAGAGCGGCACGTTCACCGAGCTGCTGCAGCAGGCCAAGGACAAGGACCTGGCGGCGTTCGGCCACGCGGACGTCCCCTTCGAGCGGCTCGTCGACGCACTGGGCCGGGCACGGTCGAGTGCCTACACCCCGCTGTTCCAGGCCATGCTGACCTTCCAGAACCACGTGACCGGAACGTTCGAGTTGCCGGGTCTGCAAGTGCAGGCCTTGCCCGCGGGCGACGACCAGGCCAAGTTCGATCTGCAGCTGACCGCAGTCGAACTATTCGACGACACCGGCGCTTTGCGTGACATCGACGCGACGTTCACCTATGCGACGGCGATCCTCGACGAGTCGTCGATCGCGACGTTCGCCGATCGACTGCTGCGGATTCTGAACGCCGTCGTCTCGGATCCGGATGTGGTGCTGCGGTCCATCGACATCCTCTCCGACGAGGAAAAGGCCGAGTTCGCACCGCGAACCAAGCCCAAGACGGTGGACGATCTACCCGAACTGGTTGCCCGGGCAGCGAACGTCGCACCCGATGCGGTGGCACTCGAACACGAATCGACGACGATCGATTTCGCTGCTCTGCACGCCAAACTGGCACAGATGTCGGCAACGATGGGCTCGGCTATGAAGCCGCAGGCTCTGGTGACGGTCACACTGTCGGCACTGGTTCCGGGTATCTTGCCCGCCCTCGGTGCTGAGGGGCTGAACACCGCTCTGGCATCGTTGATCGAACGGGCGGAGTCGGTGATCGCGTCGTCGTGACGAGAACCGAGTTCGCCGGTTGTGCACGTGGATCGATCAGGAGGAAAAGTTAGATGGCGGTAGGACGTCGAAGCGATGCAGCTCTGACGGTCGAGGACCTTCCGCGCTTGGTTCGGAGCGTTGCAGCGGTCGAACCCGACCGCGTAGCGCTCGTGCACCTCGGTACGGAACTGACCTACGCCCGCCTGGACGAGGAGATCACCACCCTCGATGCGGCCATGGGCGGCGTCCTCGGCCCCGACGCGCTGGTCCCGGTCGTGCTGTCCAACACTCTCGCGGGCCTCATCGAGGCCACCGAGGGTGGTCTGGACGCCGTCGTGTCGACCGTCGTCGCGGATGCAGTGTCGGTTCTCGGCGACGACGATTCGACGTCGAGCCCGGCCGATCCCGAAGCCACCACGCTGTACACGTTGTTCGCCGATCAGGCCGAGCGCACCCCGGACGCACCTGCCCTCGTCTTCGGCGACGAGACTCGAACCTACGCCGAGTTCGCAGCCTCGGTGGAGCGTCTCGCCCGAGTGCTGATCGCACGGGGAGTCGGCCCCGATTCGGCGGTGGGACTGTCGATTCGCCGATCGTTCGATCTGCTGGTGGGTATGTACGCCGTCTCCGCAGCAGGCGGGGCCTACGTTCCGTTGGACCCGGATCATCCGATCGATCGACTCGGGTACGTTCTCGACACCGCGAAACCGGTCCTGGTCCTGACGACCACGATCGACCTGCCGCAGTTGCCCGAGGGCACCGTCACCGTTCTCGTCGACGACGTCGACCTGACCGATGTGCCGGGAGGGCGGATCACCGATGCGGATCGACGTGGCACCCTGACCGAGGACGACCTCGCCTACGTCATCTTCACGTCCGGTTCGACGGGACGTCCGAAGGGTGTGGCGGTGAGCCACCGCGCCATCGTCGCCAACATCTCCTGGCGTCAGCGCGAGTACGCGATGAGCGCTGCCGACGTCGTGTTGCAGAAGACTCCGTTCACGTTCGACGTGTCGGTGTGGGAGTTCTTCTGGCCGTTGCAGATCGGTGCCACGCTCGTGATCGCCGAGCCCGACGGACACCGCGACCCCGCCTATCTCGCCCGCATCATCGGCGAGCGCAGCGTGACCGTGACGCACTTCGTGCCGTCCATGCTCTCGGTGTACGTCGCCGAACCCACTGCTGCGCAGGCCGATTCGCTTCGGCTGGTGTTCGCCTCCGGTGAGGCCCTCCCGGCGCGGACCGTCAACGCGTTCCACTCGATCTCGAACGCGGAACTGCACAACCTCTACGGGCCGACGGAAGCGGCCGTCGACGTCACGTACTACCGAACCCAGCAGGTGGAAGAGGCCTCGGTACCGATCGGCGCTGCCGTCGACGACACCGACCTCTACGTGCTCGACGAGGGTCTGCGACGCTCACCCCGTGGAGTCGAGGGAGAGCTCTATCTCGCGGGCGTGCAGCTCGCTCGCGGATACCTCGGACGCACCGACCTGACGGCCGATCGATTCGTGGCCGACCCGTTCGGTGAGCCGGGTGACCGCATGTACCGCACCGGCGACCTGGTTCGCCGACGCGGCGACGGTCTGATCGAGTACATCGGCCGCACCGATTTCCAGGTCAAGTTACGCGGCCTCCGCATCGAACTCGGCGAGATCGAGCAAGCGCTGCTCGCCGAGCCCGAGGTGACTCAGGCCGCTGTGCTCGTTCATGCCGACCGGTCGCAGGCACAGCTGGGCGAGCAGCTCGTCGGTTACGTCGTCAGTACCGAACCCGAGCTCGATCACGACGGCCTCGCGGACGCGGTGCGCCGTCGTATGCCCGAGTACATGGTGCCGTCGGTATTCGTCGTCCTGGACGAGTTCCCGCTCGGTGCCAGCGGAAAGCTCGACCGAAAGGCGTTGCCCGCTCCCGATTTCGCGTCGCTCGTACGCGAATACCGCGCCCCGAGCACCGACACCGAAACGGCCTTGGCGGCGATTTTCGAGACCGTGCTCGGAATCGATCGCATCGGCGTCGACGACGACTTCTTCGTCCTCGGCGGAAACTCGCTCAACGCCACCCGCGTGATCGCGCGAGTCAACGCAGAACTGGGCACCGCGGTGGATGTGCGGTCGTTCTTCGACGCACCGACCGTCGCCGAACTCGCCGCGGCAGTCGACGCCGCAGGCTCGACGCACGCGCGACCGGCGTTGGTTGCGCAGCAGCGGCCCGAACGTGTGCCGCTGTCGCTGGCCCAGCAACGGATGTGGTTCCTCAACCGATTCGAGCCGGACTCGGCTGTGAACAACATCCCGGTCGCCATCGCGTTGAGTGGTGAACTCGATTTCACGGCCCTGCAGTCGGCCTTGGTCGACGTGTTGGATCGGCACGAATCGCTGCGGACGGTCTACCCCGATCACGACGGTATCGGCTTCCAGCGAGTGCTCGAATCGGACTCGGTGGCAGTGGAATTGGAGCGAGCGACGGCCACCGGAGCCGACGTCCCCGCCGCGCTGCTCGAATTCGCGCTCAGGCCCTTCGATCTGGCGGTACAACTGCCCTTCCGTGCGGTGCTGCTCGAGACGTCCGAGACCGAGCACGTGCTTGCGTTCGTGGTGCACCACATCGCGGCCGACGGATTCTCGATGGGCCCGCTGACGCGAGACGTGATGGCGGCCTACGTTGCCCGCTCGAACGACCAGGCCCCTCGATGGACTCCGCTCGAGGTGCAGTACGCGGACTTCACGCTGTGGCAGAGAGCCGTCCTCGGTAGCGAGGACGATCCGGATTCGCTGATCTCGGCGCAGGAGAACTACTGGCGGCACCAGCTCGGTGGTGCTCCCGACCAATTGGAGCTACCGACCGATCGTCCTCGCCCGGCTGTCGCCACCACCAACGGCGGCACGCACACGTTCGAGATCGACGCCGACCTCGTCCGCGAGCTGGAGAAGCTCGGACGGGACCACAACGCAACGACGTTCATGGTCGTGCATGCCGCACTGGCGGTGTTGCTGGCCAAGCTCGCCGCCGCCGACGACATCAGTATCGGTACTCCGGTCGCCGGCCGTGGTGATGCGGCCCTCGACGACGTCGTCGGGATGTTCGTCAACACACTGGTGCTGCGCACCGAAGTCGATCCACGGACGTCGTTCGACGATCTGCTGCGCGAGACGCGGGAGGTGGACCTCGCCGCGTTCTCGCACGCCGAGGTGCCGTTCGAGCGTCTGGTGGACGTGTTGGCCCCGGTGCGCTCGCAGGCACGGCACCCGCTGTTCCAGGTGATGTTGACGTTCCAGAACCTGGACCGAACCTCGGTGGAACTGCCCGGCTTGACCATCGCGGCGGTCGACTACGAAGCAGACCTGGCGAAGTTCGATCTGCAGGTGACGCTGTGGGATTCGGCACCGGCCGGCTCCGAGCCCGCAGGCCTGACGGTCGCCCTGACCTATGCTGCGGACCTCTTCGAGAAATCGACGATGGACCGGTTCGGTGAGCGGTTCGTTCGTGTTCTTCGTGCGGTCACCGCAGCGCCCGCCGTAGCCGTCGGAGAGATCGACCTGCTCGACTCGGTCGAGCAGAAGTCCGTGCTGGCGTTCGGTTCGGGGCAGGCGCACGAGATCCCCGGCGGAACAACGCTGGTGGATCGGTTCGATGCTCGCGTCGAGCAGACTCCCGACGCGCAGGCCCTGGTGTTCGAGGACGTCCGGCTGACGTACGCCGAGCTCGACGCGCGCGCGAACCGCCTGGCGCGGTACCTGATGTCCGTGGGTGTCGGGACCGATTCGACGGTCGGCCTCGCGGTAGGCCGCAGCATCGAGCTGCTCGTCGGCATGTACGCGATCGTCAAGGCCGGTGCCGCGTACGTACCCATCGATCCGGCTCAGCCGGCGGAGCGCAACGAGTACATCGTGAGCACGGCCGCGCCGGTACGGGTGCTCTCGAGCACCCGAGACCACGTCGAGTTCCCGAGTGTGGAGACGGTGGACATCGACACCGTCGACGTGTCGGAGTACTCGTCGGCGCCGGTGACCGATGCGGAGCGGACGGCACCGCTGCGGGCAGAGAACCTCGCATACGTCATCTTCACCTCGGGGTCGACGGGTCGGCCGAAGGGCGTCGGCGTATCGCACGCGGCGATCGTCAACCGGTTGTCGTGGATGCAGCACGAGTACCCCCTCGGTCCGCAGGACGTGGTGTTGCAGAAGACGCCTGCGACGTTCGACGTGTCGGTGTGGGAGTTCTTCTGGGCGTTCCAGATCGGCGCATCGGTGGTCGTCGCCGTTCCCGAAGGCCATCGGGATCCGTCGTACTTGCTCGATGTCATTGCGCGCGAACAGGTTTCGGTGGTGCACTTCGTGCCGTCGATGATGTCGGTGTTCGCGCCGGAGGCACTGCGCAGGCCGGACGCGGGAGCGTCGCTGCGTACGGTGTTCGCCTCGGGGGAGGCGCTTGCGCCTGCTACTGCACATTCGTTGCGCCGCGCACTCCCGCAGGTGTCGGTGCACAACCTGTACGGCCCGACCGAAGCTGCCGTCGACGTGACGTATCACGCGGTCACCGACGCGGACACCGCAGTGGTGCCGATCGGCTCGCCGGTGTGGAACACCGATGTGTACGTTCTCGATTCGTCGTTGCGGCCGGTTCCGGTCGGAGTGTCGGGAGAGCTCTACCTCTCGGGTGTCCAGCTCGCCAGGGGATACGTGAGCCGACCCGATCTGACCGCGGATCGCTTCGTTGCCGATCCGTTCGCAGTCGCTGGTGAGCGGATGTACCGCACCGGCGACGTGGTGCGATGGCTGTCCACCGGCGAAGTGGAGTACGTGGGCCGGTCCGACTTCCAGGTGAAGCTGCGTGGCCTGCGTATCGAACTCGGCGAAATCGAATCGGCACTGTTGGATCTGCCCGAGATCGCTCAGGCCGTGGTGCTCGTCCGACGAGAACAACTGGTCGCCTATGTCGTTCCCGCCGAAGGCTCGATCGACGTGGACCGGGTACGCACGGCACTACGTGAGCGTCTGGCCGAGTACATGGTGCCGTCCACCGTCGTGGAATTGGCGGAGTTCCCGCTCGGCGGAAGTGGCAAGCTCGATCGAAAAGCGCTGCCCGATCCGGAATTCGAGGCAACGCCCTACCGAGCACCGTCCGATCCGATCGAAGAGATCGTCGCAAACGTGTTCGGCGCGGTTCTCGGACTCGACCGAGTCGGTGTGGACGACGACTTCTTCGCGCTCGGCGGCAATTCGCTCGTCGCCACTCAGGTCGCGGCACGACTCGGTGCCGAACTGGGCACGACGGTGCCCGTCCGAACGATGTTCGAGGCAGGCACGGTGGCAGCTCTGGCTGCCGCGTTGGAAAGCCATGTCGGCCACGGAGCGTCCGCGCCCCTGGTGCCGCAGGAACGCCCCGAACGAATTCCGCTCTCTCTCGCCCAGCAGCGGATGTGGTTCCTCAACCGATTCGAGCCCGAATCGGCGGTCAACAACATCCCGGTGGCGATCCGGCTCACCGGAGCACTCGACACCGCGGCCCTGAACGCGGCGGTCACCGACGTTCTCGACCGGCACGAAGCACTGCGCACCGTCTACCCGAGTGCGGACGGAGCGGGGTACCAGGTGATCCTGCCTGCCGCATCGGTGACACCGGACCTGACGCCCATCGCACCGTCCGCCGACGGTGCAGTGGCGGACGTGATCGCCTTCGCCTCCGAAGGATTCGACGTCACCCAATCGATTCCGTTGCGCGCCAGATTGTTCCGGGTCACCGACGACGAGTACGTGCTGGTCGTCGTGGTTCACCACATCAGTGCCGACGGGTGGTCCATGGGGCCGCTGACCCGCGACGTGATGACGGCTTACCTCGCTCGTGTGGCCGGCGACGCTCCGCAGTGGACGCCCCTGTCGGTTCAGTACGCCGACTTCGCGTTGTGGCAGCGCGCCGTGCTCGGCGACGATGCGGATCCGAGCAGCCTGATGGCAGCACAGGCGAACTACTGGCGTTCGGCACTGGCGGACCTGCCCAGTGAGCTGACCCTGCCGTACGACCGGCCGCGTCCTGCGGTCCAGACGTACTCGGGCGGGCGGTTCCAGTTCGACATCGATGCGGAGCTGCGCGCCTCGCTCGACGATCTGGCCCGGTCGACCGGAACCACCCTGTTCATGGTGCTGCACGGTGCACTCGCTCTGTTCCTCGCTCGTATGTCGACGTCGGACGACGTTGCGGTGGGTACCGCCGTCGCAGGCCGCGGCGAGGCCGTCCTGGACGACGTGATCGGTATGTTCGTCAACACCCTGGTGCTCCGCACATCGGTCGATCGAAGCAAGGGATTCACCGACCTCCTCGGCCACGTCCGGGACGTCGACCTCGATGCGTTCGCACACGCGGACATCCCCTTCGAGCGTCTCGTCGATCTGCTCGAACCCGAGCGCACGACAGCCAGGCACCCGCTGTTCCAGGTGGCGATCGCATTCGAGAACCTCCCGCCGAGCGAATTGCACCTACCTGGTCTGACGGTCTCGGCTGTGGACGTCGAGGTCGACACCGCCAAGTTCGACCTGTCGTTGACGCTGCACGAGAAGTCCGACGGCACCGGTCTGGCCGCCGGCTTCCTCTATGCGCGAGACCTGTTCGACGAGAAGACGATCGAGGTGTTCTCGCGTCGTTTCCGTTGGCTGCTCGAAGCGATCGTGGCGACACCGAACACCCCGGTGGGCGATCTGTCCATCCTCTACGACGACGAGTACGACCGGCTCACACACGTCCACGGTGACGACGTGTTGGCCGGTGGCACTCTGGCCGAGATCTTCGCTGCCGGAGCCGCACTCGACCCGTCGGCGACCGCGATCCGCTACGAGGGCCGCTCGATCTCGTACGCCGAACTCGATGCGACGTCCTCGCAGCTCGCCCGGGTGCTCATCGAGCGCGGGGCCGGCCCCGAATCCGTTGTGGCTCTGGGATTCCAGCGCTCCTACTTCATGGTGCTCGCGGTGTGGGCAGTGGCCAAATCCGGGGCTGCACACCTACCCGTCGACCCGACGTACCCGCAGGATCGCATCGCCCACATGGTCTCGGACTCCGAGGCCGTACTCGGCCTGACCACCCGGGCGCACTCGGATCGGCTCGCCGACGGACAGCAGGATCTGCTCTGGTTGAGCGTCGACGACGAGGAGTTCGTGGCCGAGGTCCGCACCCGCTCTGCCGAGCCGGTCACCGACGCCGACCGCCTGCGACCCGTCACGTTCCAGAACCCGGCCTACGTCATCTACACCTCGGGCTCGACCGGCAAGCCGAAGGGCGTCGTCGTCACGCACGCCGGACTCGGCGGTGTTCTCGACGCAGCAACCGACCTGTACCACCTGAAACCGGCCTCGAGGTTCCTGCACGTCTGCTCGCCCAACTTCGATCCTTCGGTCCTGGAGTGGATGGCGGCGTTCTCCGTCGGCGCGACGTTGGTGGTCGTACCGGCATCGATTCTCGGCGGCACCGAGTTGTCCGAATTGTTGAAGGCGGAGAGGGTCACTCACACGATCATCACGCCCGCGGTGCTCGGCACGATGAGTCCCGACGGGATCGATTCGCTCGAGGTGCTCTCGGTCGGCGGCGACGTGACCACGCCCGAATTGCTCGCCCGGTGGGCAGGGGACCGGAAGTACTTCAACGGGTACGGACCGACCGAGACCACGATCATCTCCAGCTTCGCCGAGTTGACGCCCGGCGAGCCGATCACCATCGGTCGACCGATTCACGGCATGTCCGTGCTGATCCTCGATTCCCGACTCGAACCCGTTCCGACCGGTGTCGCGGGTGACCTCTATCTGTCGGGCGGTGCGCTCGCTCGCGGTTATCTCGGTAGGCCCGGTCTGTCTTCCGAGCGCTTCGTGGCCAACCCGTACGGCATCGACGGCGCACGGATGTATCGCACCGGCGACGTGGTGCGGTGGACCGACGACCTGCAGCTGCAGTTCGTCGGACGCACCGACTTCCAGGTCAAGGTGCGCGGCTTCCGTATCGAGCTCGGCGAGATCGATTCCGCGCTCACCGCCGTTCCCGAGGTCGACTTCGCCGTCACACTCGGTCACGAACTGCCGTCGGGCGTCACGACCCTCGTGTCGTACGTTCTGCCGACGCGCGGGTCCGTCGTCGACGTCGACGAGTTGACCGCCTTCGTCGGAAAATCACTGCCGGCCTACATGATTCCGTCGTCGATCATCGTGCTCGACACCGTTCCGCTTACCCCTGTCGGCAAGTTGGATCGCGCAGCACTTCCCGCACCCGTGTTCGAGGCCCGTGAATTCCGAGCACCCACATCCGCGGTCGAGGAGATCGTTGCCGGAGTGTTCGCCGACGTCCTGCACATCGATCGAGTGGGATTGGACGACGACTTCTTCGCCCTGGGCGGTAACTCGTTGATCGCCACCCAGGTGGTCTCGCGACTCGGCGCGGCCCTGGACACCGTCGTGCCGGTGCGCGCGCTGTTCGAGAGCTCGACCGTCGCCGCGCTGGTGGCGCACGTGGAGAGCGCTGTCGGTTCGGGCGGTCGAGCTGCACTCGTGGCGGGTCCGCGTCCCGAGCGCCCACCGCTCTCGCCGGCGCAGCAGCGGTACTGGTTCCTCAACCAGTTCGACACGACGTCGTCGGTGGACAACATTCCGTTCGCCGTGCGGTTGTCCGGCGAGCTCGACGTCGCTGCGCTGCAGTCCGCGGTAGGCGACGTCGTCGAACGCCACGAGTCTCTTCGTACCCGGTACCCGGACTCGGCGCAGGGCCCGTTCCAGCAGGTGCTCTCGGCGTCCGAGGTGCCGATGGACCTCGCCGTCCGCGACGTGGCCGGTGCGAATGTCGTTGCGGCTGTGACCGAGTTCTTCGGGCGCGGCTTCGATGTCACCGTCGAGGTGCCGGTCGACGCGCGTGTGTTCCGCGTGGGTGAGAACGAGCACGTCCTGGCATTCGTCGTACACCACGTGTCGGCCGACGGTGCGTCGATGGGCCCGCTGGCCGTCGACGTCATGACCGCGTACACCGCGAGATCTGCAGGGGCGGCCCCGGACTGGGAGCCGGTCGAAGTGCAGTACGTCGACTTCGCGTTGTGGCAGCGAACCGTGCTCGGTACCGAATCGGATCCTGATTCCGTTGCAGCGCAGCAGGTGTCGTTCTGGAAAGATGCGCTCGCCGAGCTCCCGGATCAACTGGTACTGCCTACCGACCGCCCGCGCCCGCCTGCGCAGAGTTTCCGCGGCGATGCGGTGCGGTTCACCGTCGACGCAGGCACGCACGCCGCTCTCGCCGAGCTCGGACGTACCGAGCAGGCAACGTTGTTCATGGTGGTGCACTCGGCATTCGCGGTGTTGCTCGCACGCCTGTCCGGTTCCGAGGACATCGCCGTCGGAACGCCCATCGCCGGCCGCGGCGAGCGGGCTCTCGATTCGATGATCGGGATGTTCGTCAACACTCTCGTCTTCCGGTCGACCGTCGAATCGTCGATGACCTTCCGTCAGTTGCTCGCTCAGGCCCGCGAGCGGGACTTGGCCGCGTTCGCGCACTCCGACGTTCCGTTCGAGCGTCTCGTGGAGGTGCTGAACCCGGTGCGGTCGACGGCACGCAACCCCCTGTTCCAGGTGGGCCTGTCCTTCCAGAACCTCGCCGAGTCGACGTTCGAGCTGCCGGGTCTGACGGTGAGTGCCGTCGAGGCGGATGCTGTGACGGCCAAGACCGATCTGCAGCTGTCCATCTCGGATCGTTACGACGCGGACGGCTCGCCTGCGGAGCTGTCGGCCGAATTCGGTTACGCCACCGATCTCTTCGATCGCGCCACGGTCGAAGCCTTTGCCGACCGGTTCGTTCGCCTCCTCGCCGCAGTGGCCCAGGACCCCTCGGCCGTCATCGGCGATCTCGCTCTGCTCTCGCCCGAGGAGCACACCCGGATCGTGCGCACGTGGAACGACACCGATCACGATGTCGATTCGTCGCAGACCCTGGTATCGCTGTTCGACCGACAGGTGCAGGCGCAGCCCGACGCGATCGCGGTGGTCCATGCGGGAGAATCGCTGTCGTACGCCGAGTTCGATCGTCGAATCAACCGGTTGGCTCGCGTCCTGATCGGTGCAGGCGTCGGTCCGCAGGTGACGGTTGCCCTGGCGATCAGGCGCTCGGTGGATCTGCTCGTGGCGATGTACGCCGTCGCCAAGGCAGGCGGGGCGTACGTACCCATCGACCCGGATCAGCCGGCGGACCGCAATGCCTACATTCTCGAGGTGGCCGCTCCCGCCCTGGTGTTGAGCACTGCGCGTGACGATGTCGACTTCGAGTCGATTCCGGTTCTGCTCGTCGACACCGATCCTCGACTGCTGGGTGCAGAGGTCTCGGACGCGCCCGTCACCGACAGCGAGCGCACCTCGCCGCTGCGGCCCGCGAACACCGCGTACGTCATCTTCACGTCCGGATCCACCGGCCGTCCCAAGGGCGTCGCGGTCGGTCATGCCGCCATCGTCAACCAGCTGCTCTGGCAGAGCGCCCATTACGGGCTGGGCAACACGGACCGGGTACTGCTCAAGACTGCCGCGACCTTCGATCTGTCCGTGTGGGAGTTCTGGGTCGCCACCGTCTCCGGTGGTGCGATCGTGGTCGCCGACGCCGAGGGCCACCGCGATCCCGCCTACCTCGTCGATCTGATGAACCGGGAATCGGTGACGACACTGCACACCGTGCCGTCCGTTCTCGACGCGTTGGTCACCGCGTCGGCGGGAGTCCTACCGCGGCATCTGACACGGATCCTGGCGATCGGCGAGGCCCTGCCCGTCGCGACGGCCGAGCGCGCACTGCGCAGTTCTGCTGCGCGACTGGACAACTTGTACGGACCGACCGAGGCAGCGGTGTCGGTGACCGCGCATCGAGTGGCGACCGTCGACGGCACCACGGTTCCCATCGGTGGCCCGGAGTGGAATACCCGTGTCTACGTTCTGGATTCGCGTCTGGCTCCCGTTCCGGTCGGCGTCGCCGGCGAGCTCTACCTCGCGGGTGCGCAGCTGGCCGACGGGTACTTCGCGCGGCCGGATCTGAGCGCCGAGCGTTTCGTCGCGGACCCGTTCACCCCCGGCGGCCGCCTGTACCGGACCGGTGACCTCGTTTCCTGGCGCGCCGACGGCGAACTGGAGTACGTCGGCCGTACCGACTTCCAGGTGAAGATTCGCGGTTTCCGTATCGAACTCGGCGACATCGATGCCGCTCTCGGATCGCTCGACGAGATCCGTGACGTCGCCGTGATCGCTCTCGCTGACACGGGATCGGGCGCACGGCTGGTGGCCTACCTCGTGCCCGCCATCGGGGTGACACTGGATCAGGACGGCATCCGCCGGACACTCGCCGAACGTCTGCCGTCGTACATGATTCCGTCGGCCTTCGTCGTGCTCGACGCTCTCCCACGAGGCGTCAACGGCAAGCTGGATCGACAGGCGCTCCCCGAACCACAGTTCGAGACAGCCGAGTTCCGCGCACCGACCAACCCGGTGGAAGAGACCGTCGCGGCGGTCTTCGCCGAGGTACTCGCTGTGGAGCGCGTGGGTCTGGACGACGACTTCTTCGCGCTCGGCGGTAACTCGTTGATCGCCACCCAGGTGGTCTCCCGGCTGGGGGCGGCGCTCGATACGCAGGTGCCGGTCCGCTCGATCTTCGAGTCGCCGACGGTGCAGTCGCTCGCACGCGCGATCGAGTCCGAGGTGGGTACCGGCGCGCGCCGGGCACTGACGGCTCGAACACGACCGGACTCGGTGCCGCTGTCGATGGCTCAGCAGCGCATGTGGTTCCTGAGCCAATTCGATCCGACCTCCGCCGTGAACAACATCCCGGTCGCAATTCGATTGTCCGGCAGCGTCGATGTCGATGCACTCACCAACGCCGTGCACGACGTGCTGGCGCGGCACGAAATTCTGCGCACCGTGTACCCGGAGGTCGACGGACGAGGCCATCAGGTGGTGCTCGGTACCGCGGAGGCCGGCGTGACGGTCGTCGTCGACGACGTGGACGAGAGTTCGATCGAGCAGGCCCTGCGCGACTTCGTTTCCGCGGGATTCGATGTGACCCGAGCTGTTCCGGTGCGAATCCGGATCCTGCGGGTGAGCGAGACCGAGCACGTATTGGCGTTCGTCGCCCACCACATCGCCGCTGACGGGTTCTCGATGGGACCCCTGACGCGCGACGTCATGGTGGCCTACACCGCCCGTGCCGCGGGGGAGAGCCCGCAGTGGGCACCACTTCCGGTGCAGTACGCGGACTACGCGTTGTGGCAACGCGAGGTGCTCGGCTCCGAGGACGACCCCGATTCGCCGTTGGCGAAGCAGCTCGCCTACTGGACGTCGGCTCTGGCCGGTGCCCCGGCGCAGCTCGATCTCGCGACCGACCGGCCGCGCCCGGCGGTGGCGTCGTATCGCGGTGCGGCATACAACTTCTCGATCGACTCGACACTTCAGTCGAACATCGCTCGGGCCGCCCGAGCAGGAAACGCCACGAACTTCATGGTGGTGCACACCGCGCTCGCGGTGCTCCTCGGCGCGATGGCGGGAACCGACGACGTGACGATCGGAACCCCGGTCGCAGGTCGCGGTGACGCGGATCTGGACGAGCTCGTCGGCATGTTCGTCAACACGCTCGCCCTCCGTACCGCGATGAACCCCGCGGCAACGTTGCGCGAGCAGCTCGCCGCAGTTCGTGAGGCCGACCTGGGTGCCTTCGGGCACGCCGACGTGCCGTTCGAGCGGCTCGTCGACGAGCTGGCCCCGGACCGCTCTCAGGCTCGTCACCCGATCTTCCAGGTCATGTTGACGTTCCAGAACCTGAACCGTCAGACGTTGGCCCTGCCCGGGCTGAGCGTCGAGGGAATCGATCTCGGTAGCGCGTTCGCAAAGTTCGACCTGCAGGTGACGCTGTGGGAGAACACCGACGAGCACGGTGCTGCGGCCGGCATCGACGTGCAATTCGACTATGCCACCGATCTTTTCGACGAGTCCAGCATGGCGTCTCTCGGGCGACGGCTCGTGCGGGTGCTGCACGCGCTCACCGACGCACCGGACGGAGTCGTCGGCGACATCGACATCCTCGAGGAAGGCGAACGTACCCGCGTCCTCGAGGAATGGAACGCGACCGCGCACGAGGTGGATCCCGGCGCAACTCTGGTGTCGCTGTTCGATACCCGAGTTGAGGAGTCACCGGAGAACATCGCCACGAGCTTCGCCGACGATCGCGTGACCTACCGCGAGTTCTCCGAGCGGGTCAACGCGCTCGCGCGCCTGCTCATCGCCGAGGGAGTCGGCCCGGAAACCGTGGTGGCCACGGCCATGCGCCGCTCGATCGACATGCTGACGGGTATCTACGCCGTGCTCGCCGCCGGTGGTGCCTACGTCCCGGTCGACCCGGACCTTCCGGCCGAACGAATTGGCTACATCCTGGACACGGCGGCGCCGGTAGTGCTGCTCACGACCGAGCACGACGGGGCAGGTCTCGTGACCGACGCCGCCACGATCCTGGTCGACACCGTCGACACGACAGGTCTGTCCACGGCACCGGTGACCGATGCCGAGCGAACCGCACCGCTGCGACCGGCGGACACCGCGTACGTCATCTTCACCTCCGGCTCCACCGGTCGTCCCAAAGGCGTTGCGGTCAGCCACGAGGCCATCGTCAACCGCCTGCTGTGGATGCAGGACGAGTACCGTCTCACCGACCAGGACAAGGTCCTGCAGAAGACTCCGGTCACGTTCGACGTATCGGTCTGGGAACTGTTCTGGCCGTTGCAGATCGGCGCCGAACTCGTCATCGCGGTGCCCGACGGCCACCGAGACCCGGCATACCTGGTGAGCACCGTCGCCGAACGCGGCATCACGGTCGCGCACTTCGTCCCGTCGCTGTTGGCCGTGTTCGCCGCCGCGGACGGTGTCTCGAGCTGCACCGGCCTGCGTGCGGTCTTCGCCTCGGGCGAGGCGCTGCCTGCATCGGTTGCCTCCGCCCTGCGCGCTGCACTGCCTGCCACCGAACTGCACAACCTGTACGGCCCGACCGAGGCCGCGGTCGACGTCACCTATCACCGAGTCCTGCCGTCGGACACCGTGTCGGTTCCCATCGGTGCACCGGTCTGGAACACCCGAGTCACCGTGCTCGATGCACGCCTGCACCCGGTCCCGGTCGGGGTACCCGGGGAGCTGTATCTCGCCGGGCGGCAACTGGCCCGCGGATACCTCGGCCGTCCGGACCTCACCGCCGACCGGTTCGTCGCCGACCCGCACGGCAGTGTCGGCTCGCGGATGTACCGCACCGGCGACCTGGTTCGCTGGAACGCAGACGGCGAACTCGAGTACCTCGGCCGCACCGACTTCCAGGTCAAACTCCGAGGCCTGCGGATCGAGCTCGGCGAAATCGAAGCCGCGTTGACTGCCGACCCGACGGTCGACCAGGCCGTGGTTCTCGTCCGCCGGACCCCGTCGGCAGGTGAACTACTGGTCGGGTACGTCGTTCCTGTCTCCGGGGAGACGATCGACACCGCCGCGGTCACCACCTCGGTCGCCACCCTGGTTCCGGAATACATGGTTCCGGCCGGGCTCATCGTGCTCGATGCCCTCCCACTCGGGCCGAACGGCAAGCTGGACCGCAGAGCACTACCCGAACCGGAATTCGGCAGCGATGCCGAATTCCGTACGGCGACAACCGACACCGAACGCGTCATTGCCGAGGTCTTCGCGGACGTGCTCGGCCTCGACACCGTCGGCGTCGACGATTCGTTCTTCGCGCTCGGCGGCGACAGCATCGTCTCGATTCAGCTCGTCTCTCGCGCGAAGGCCAGGGGAATTCAGTTCGGGCCGCGAGATGTGTTCGAGCGCAAGACTGTTGCCGGTCTCGCCGAGGTCGCCGTGATCGTCGGTGAGGGCGCTGACGCGGCCGTGCTCGAGGAACTCGACGGCGGCGGCGTCGGCTGGATGCCGCTACCTCCGTTCGGTGTGGCGATGATCGAGCGCGGCGGCGGGTGGTCACGCTTCCATCAGGCCGTCACACTGGAGCTGCCGCTCGGTATCGACAGAGCCGGGATTCTCGCCACGGTGACCGCAGTGGTCGATCGACACGACGTGCTGCGGTCGACCCTGGTGCACGACGACCGCGGCTGGGGTCTCGATGTTGCGGGCACCGGTACCGTCGACGTGGATGCACTGCTCACCCGGGCCGATACCGGCTCGGCTGCAACAGTGTTCGACGATGCAGTCGGAACGCTCGACCCCACGGCCGGGCGCATGCTCGCCCTCGTCTGGGTCGATCGAGGACCCGAGGAAGCGGGCAGGCTGACCGTCGCGGCGCACCACCTCGTGATCGACGGAGTGTCGTGGCGAATTCTGGTTCCCGACTTCGTCTCCGCCTGGGCTCAGGTGTCCGGGGGAGTGGACCCGAGCCTCCCCGAGGTCGGAACCTCGATGCGGCGGTGGACGCATGCACTGGTCGACGCGGCAGCGAGCGAGGCCCGGCTGGCCGAGTTGCCGCTGTGGCGCTCGATCGCCGACACCGAGGATCCCGTGCTGGGCGACCGCCCCTTCGATCCCGCGGTCGACGTCGTGGCGACGCTCGAACGGGTGAACATCGAACTGGCACCCGACGTCACGCGCACCTTGCTGACCACCGTTCCGGAGATCTTCCGCGGTGGTGTCGGCGACGGGTTGCTGGCCGGGCTCGCTCTGGCCGTCACGAGACTGCGGTCCGAGCGCGGCGTCACCGCACCGGCAACGCTGGTGCAGCTCGAAGGCCACGGCCGCGAGGAAGCGGTGGTTCCCGGAGCGGATCTGGGGCGCACCGTCGGCTGGCTGACGAGCCTGTTCCCCGTCCGCCTCGACCTGACCGGAATCGATGTCCAGGCTGCGTTCGCGGGAGGGTCGCAGCTCGGCGATGCCGTCAAGGCCGTCAAGGAACAGATGCTGGCGCTGCCCGATCGAGGCATGGGCTGGGGACTGCTCCGTTACCTGAACTCCGAGACCGCTGCGGAACTGGCGGAACTCGGGACCGGACAGATCAGCTTCAACTACCTGGGTCGGGTCGACACCGGCGAGGTCCCGGACGAGATGAAGGCGCTCGGCTGGTTGCCGGCCGCCGACGGTGAGCTCTCCGCGCCCGGTGACGCCGACATGGCCGCGAACAAGACGATCGACATCAACGCGATCGTGCGCGACACCGACGAGGGTGGGGTCCTGAGCGCGAGCTTCGCATTTCCGACCGGAGCCGTGTCCGCGGACACGGTCGAGCGTCTCGCCCGGCTGTGGTCCGACGCGTTGTCGGCGCTGGCCACGTACGCCGAGGCACCCGGCTCGGGTGGCCTGACCCCGTCGGACGTTCCGCTGGTGCGACTCTCACAGCCCGACATCTCGTCGTTCGAGGCGCGGTACCCGGAGCTGACGGACATCTGGTCGCTGTCGCCGCTGCAGCAGGGACTGCTCTTCCACGCGTTGTTCGCCGATGCGTCGATCGACGTCTACACCATGCAGGTCGTACTCGACCTGGCCGGCGAGGTGGACGTCGAACGGTTGCATCACGCTGCGCAGACGCTGCTGGACCGGTACGACAATCTGCGTACCTCGTTCACCGCGACCGCGGACGGCGAGACGGTGCAGATCGTTCAGCAGAACGTTCGGCTGCCGTGGAACACGATCGATCTGTCTCATCTCGACGGGCTCGAACGCGACGCTGCCGTCGCCGACGCACTGGCCGCGGATCAGCGACGGCACTTCGACGTCTCCACGGCACCCCTGCTGCGGTTCCTGCTCGTCAGGATCACGCCGACCACGTACAAGCTCGCGATGACCAACCATCACGTGTTGCTCGACGGGTGGTCGTTGCCGCTGGTGATGAAGGAACTGTTGTACCTGTACGCGGCGCAGAGCTCCACGGCGGCGCTGCCTCGGGTGCGGTCGTATCGCTCGTACCTGGCGTGGCTCGATCGACAGGATCCGGCCGTGTCTCTGAGCGCGTGGACCCGGGCACTGGACGGTGTCGAGGAACCGACGTTCGTCGCACCGCCGAGTGTCGGACGAGAGATCTCCGCACGCTCGGCCGAGACGGAGCGATTCGTCGATGCCGAGACCACCGCGTCGCTCGTTGCGCTCGGTGGCAGACTCGGCGTCACCGTCAACACGCTGGTGCAAGCGGCATACGGACTGTTGATCGCACACATCACCGGCCGCACCGATGTCGTGTTCGGTGCCACGGTCTCCGGTCGTCCCGCTGCTCTTCCCGGCGTCGAGTCGATGATCGGGCTGTTCATCAACACCATCCCGGTGCGGGTGCGCTTCGATCCCGCCGACACGGTGGAGAACTACCTGGTCCGGATCCAGGGTGAACAAGCAGATCTTCTCGACCATCACCACATGGGGCTGGTCGACATCCAGCGGGCGATCGGCGTCGGGAATCTGTTCGACACCCTGACCATCTTCGAGTCCTACCCGGTGGACGAAGCGCAACTGACGCAACAGGCTGCGGCCATCGACGGCATGACCGTCGAGGGCGTGAGCTCCAACGACAACACCCACTATCCGCTGACGTTGCTCGTCGTGGCCGAGGACCGAATCTCGTTCACGCTCAAGTACATCAGCGATCTGTTCGACGCTGCGTACGTGGAATCGATCCTGTCCCGGCTCGTCGGTGTTCTCGAGATCTTCGTCTCCGACACCGCGGCGGCGGTCGGCGATATCGATCTGCTCGGCTCGGACGAACGAACTCGAGTGATCGACACCTGGAACGACACTGCGCACGAGGTCGACGCCGGCATCATGTTGACCGCGCCGTTCAGGGCTCGGGTTGCGGCGAACCCGGACGCCACGGCCGTGCTGTACGAGGGCACCGCAGTGACCTACGCCGAGTTCTCGGAGCGGGTCAATCGTCTTGCCAGAAAACTGATTTCGCTCGGCGTCGGCCCGCAGTCGCTCGTCGCTCTCGGCATGAGGCGAGGCATCGACCTGATGGTCGGCATGTACGCCGTCCTCGAAGCCGGCGGCGCATACGTACCCATCGATCCGGACCACCCGGCCGAGCGCATCGAGTACATCCTCGACACCGCGGTGCCCGTCGCCGTTCTCTCGACCAGCCACGATCGGACGGGACTGCCGGAACGGTTCCCGATTCTCGAACTGGACACCCTCGATCTCGCGTCCTACCCGGCAGACACCGTGGCCGACGCCGACCGATTGGCACCGGTACGCCCGGAGAACACCGCCTACGTCATCTTCACGTCCGGGTCGACCGGGCGACCCAAGGGCGTCGCGGTGCCGCACCGCGCGATCGTCAACGAGATGGCGTGGATGATCGACCAGTACTCGCTCGACGAGAACGACGTCTACCTGCAGAAGACGGCGACGACGTTCGACGTGTCACTGTGGGGCTTCTTCCTCCCACTCCAGGTCGGTGCGAGCGTCGTTCTCGCGACCCCCGACGGCCACCGCGACCCGGCGTACGTCGCGGAGCGCATCGCCCGGCACGGCGTCACCGTCACGGACTTCGTGCCGTCGATGCTCACGGTGTTCGCCGCGTACGCCACCGAGGAGCAGTGCCGGTCGTTGAGACACGTCTACGTGGTGGGTGAGGCACTGCCCCCGGAGACGGTGAAGGACTTCCGCGCGATCACCTCTGCCGGGATCCACAACCTGTACGGCCCCACCGAAGCCGCAGTGAGTGTGACGTACTGGGAGACGTCTGCCGACGAGGGCGCGACCGTCCCGATCGGTGCGCCGGAATGGAACACCCAGGCCTACGTTCTCGACGGCAGGCTGCATCCGGTTGCCGCAGGGACCGCGGGTGAGCTTTATCTGGCGGGGACGCAGCTCGCCGACGGATACCTCGGGCGAGTCGACCTGACGATGGACCGCTTCGTCGCGAACCCGTTCTCGGCTGCCGGCGAGCGCATGTATCGCACCGGAGACCTTGTCCGATGGCGATCGGGGCCGGGCGCTGCAGGAGTCCTGGAGTACATCGGGCGCACCGACTTCCAGGTCAAGTTCCGTGGCCAGCGGATCGAGCTCGGTGAGATCGAGACCGCACTGTTGGCCCATCCCGACGTCAACCAGGCCACGGCCGTGGTGTCGACCACCGGTGCCGGCGACCAGCTCGTCGGATACGTGGTGCCTGCGCCGGGTAGAACGCTGGACCCGGCCGAGGTACGCACCTTCGTCGGCGGCGCGCTGCCGAAGTACATGGTGCCGGCGACGGTGATGGTGCTCGCGGAATTCCCGCTGAACACCAGCGGCAAGCTGGATCGAAAGGCACTGCCGGAGCCGGTGTTCGAGGTTCGCGAGTTCCGTGCTCCCGCAACGCCGGTCGAGGAGATCGTGGCGGAGATCTACGCGGAGCTGCTCGGCGTGCAGCGGGTCGGATCGGACGACGACTTCTTCGATCTCGGTGGTAACTCGCTGATCGCCACGCGAGTGGCGGCACGGGTGTCTGCTGCGCTCGGGAAGAAGGTCGGTGTCCGAGACCTGTTCGAGGCCTCGACGGTCTCGGCACTCGCCGCGCGCGCCGAATCACGCATCGACGACGCGAACGGTGTGCCGCTGCGTCGCCGACCGGCCGGACAGACCGTTCCGTTGTCGCTCGCGCAACAGCGCATGTGGGTACTGAACCGACTCGACCCCGAGTCCGGGGCCTACAACATGCCGCTGGCGCTCCGTCTGCGAGGCGAGCTGGATGTCGCGGCACTGCAGAGCGCCGTGTCCAGCACCGTGGAACGCCACGAGGCACTGCGCACGCGCTACCCGGAAGATGCGAACGGTTCGCCGTACCAGGAGTTCGTCGACGCCGGATCGGTCGTACCCGATCTGACTCCGATCGACGCGACCGACGACTCCGACACCGCCGAACGGATTCGCGCACTCGTCCACGAGGGCTTCGACGTCACCGTCGCACCCCCGGTCCGGGGAGCACTGTTCCGCTTCGACCCGGACGAGTACGTCTTCGTCATCGTGATGCACCACATCAGCGGAGACGGCGCATCGATAGCACCGCTGGCCCGTGACGTCATGACTGCGTACCTCGCTGCGGCGTCGGGAACCGACTACACGCCCGAACCGCTGACGGTGCAGTACGCGGACTTCGCGGTATGGCAGCGGCAGGTGCTGGGCTCGGACAGCGACCCCACGTCGATTCTGTCGCAGCAGTTGGCCTTCTGGGCGGACGAGCTCAGCGGGATCACCCCGGTCGTGTCGTTGCCGTGGGATCGGCCGCGGGCGGCTACCGCCAACCTGCGCGGAGCCAGTGTGAGTGTCGAGCTCGACGAGTCGGTACACACCGGGCTCGCCGCGATCGCGCGCGAGAACAACGCGACTCTGTTCATGGTGTTGCACGCGGTCCTCGGGGTGCTGTTGTCGCGGATGAGCGGCTCTCGCAGCTTCGCCGTCGGCACGCCCATCGCCGGGCGCGGGCACGAGGCGCTCGACGGACTGGTGGGCATGTTCGTCAACACGCTGGCGCTGCGGACGGACGTGGACCCGGATGCGACGTTCGCAGAGCTGCTGACCGCTCTACGCGAGACCGACCTGCGGGCCTTCGCGAATTCGGACGTCCCGTTCGAGCGGGTCGTCGACACCATCGCACCGGACCGGAACGCCGGGTACACCCCGCTGTTCCAGACGGTGCTGTCGGTGGAGCCCCACGGCGAGGCGCGCTTCGAGCTGCCGAACCTGGTGGTCGAACCCGTCAGCGGCTTCGAGCCGACAGCGAAATTCGACCTGCAGGTCACGGTGGAGACCCAGCACGCCGACGGGAACAGCGGCACCGGAACCCTGAACGTCGAATGGGTGTATGCCGCCGATCTGTTCGACGAGTCCACGGTCGCGTCGCTGGCGGAACGATTTGCACGCATCGCGGGTGCTGTGGCGGCAACACCCGCGGTCGTCGTCGGCGACATCGACGTGCTCGACGCCTCCGAGCGGGCGGCACTGACCGAGACCCCGCAGACCGCTGACTCCACTGCGGCACCGGCACGGTCGGACCTGACCTTGCCGCAGGTACTCACCTCGACGGTGGACGCAGATCCCGATGCGCCCGCGTTGTCGTCGGACGGAGTCGAGACCACCTACCGTGAGCTCGACGAGCAGTCCTCACGTATGGCTCGGGTACTGATCGAACGTGGCGTCCGAACCGGAGTCGTCGTCGGCGTCACTGTCACCGACGCTGTTGCGGCAGTCGTGACGCGGTGGGCGGTGGCGAAGGCAGGCGGAGCCGTGGCTCCGATTGCCACGTCGAACTCCTCCGACGTTCTGGAGCGGGCAGGCGCATCCGTCCTCGTCCTCGACGGTGACGACGCGCCGAGCGGGGCCGGGTCCGTCACGACCATTCACCTCGGGCAACCGGACGTCGTCGACGCCATTGCCGCGAGTTCCGCGCGGCCGGTGACGTATTCGGACAGAACGGCGGTTCTGGGACCGGACAGCCCGGCGTTGGTCGTGGACGAAGGCGGCACCGTCATAGATCATGGAACGCTCGCTGCGCTGGCGACGAATGCGGTGAGCGACTGGTCCGTGGCCTACGATTCACGGCTGGCCGTTCCCACCCGGTTCGACACCGCTGCAGCAGTTCTGGCCGGCGTGATCGCTGCGGCTGCAGGTGCAGCTCTGGTGACCGACCGGGCGGAATCGGCAGAGGACGCCGCCGACCTCGTGTCGGCCGAGTGGGTGACCCATGCGTTCCTCACCGCCGCAGACATCGTCGGGGTCGATCGACTGCAGCCCGAGGACACCGAGGCCCTCGTTGCGATCGTGTCGGTCGACGGTGACGGTGCCGAGATGAGCGGTGTCGACATTCCGGTGCATCGTCTGCCCGGGTCGATAGGAACCGTCGACCGATAGGGTGAGGCGAACTGCAACGCTCGCCGCGTCGTGGACGATGAACGGTCGTATCGGCCGACGCGTCGTCCACGACCACGCGCGGGGCAACACTGGTGAGGAGTCTTGGATCAGATGAGTTCGGATGGATCGACCGGTATACCGTCCGAGTCGGGTGGCCGAGTGGGGGGACGGCCGAGTCGCCCCCGGCCCACTCGCGCCCGGCCGACCCGAAGTCGACCCGCTCGTACGGTGTCGCTGCCGACCCTGCTCGCCGCGGCGGTGGAGAAGAATCCGGACGGCACGGCGGTGGAATTCGGTACCCGATCGCTCACCTATCGAGAGATCGACTCCCGGTCGTCCAGGCTGGCCCGGTTGCTCATCGAACGCGGGGTCGGCCCCGAGGATTTCGTGGCACTGGCACTGACCCGTTCGATCGAATCTGTCACGGCCGTGTGGGCCGTGGCGAAGACCGGTGCTGCATTCGTGCCCATCGACCCCAACTACCCGGCCACCCGAATCACGCACATGGTGAACGACTCCGGCGTGCGAATGGGTGTCACTGCAACACAATTCGAAGAGGCGATGCCGACGTCGGTGTCGTGGATCAGCCTCGACTCGTCCGACACCGAAGGCGCACTCCAGGGGTTGTCCGACGATCCCGTCGTGGCGGACGACCGACGGGCACCGATTCGCCCGTCCACGCTCGCGTACGTCATCTACACCTCCGGCTCGACCGGTCTGCCGAAGGGCGTCGCCGTCTCCCACGCCGGGCTGGCACCGCTGACCTCCACTCAGGTCGAGATCTACGGGCTGGACTCCGATTCGCGCACACTGCATTTCGCGTCCCCCAGCTTCGATGCGTCCGTGCTGGAGCTACTGATGGCTGTGGGCGCCGGTTCGACGATGGTCATCGTCCCGCCCGGTGTCTACGGCGGTTCCGATCTGGGTGACATGCTCCGCAACCACCGCGTCAGCCATGCGTTCATCACCCCGGCAGCGCTGGCCTCACTCGATCCGGCAGAGGTGCCCGACATGCGAGTGCTCGCGATCGGCGGCGAGGCCTTCACCTCGGAACTGATGTCGAAGTGGGCACCGGGCAGACGTTTCCACAACGTCTACGGCCCCACCGAAGCGTCGATGGTGTGCAACATCTCGCCACCCTTGAACGCGGGCGAAGCCGTGCTGCTCGGGCCGTCCACCAAGGACATGGGCTACCACGTGCTCGACGACCGGTTGCGGCAGGTGCCCGCCGGGGTGCCGGGGGAGCTGTATCTGACCGGTGCCGGCCTTGCGCGGGGATACCATCGACGATTCGCGCTGACCGCGGCGCGTTTCGTCGCCAATCCGTATGCGGCCGAGGGTAACTCGGATCAGAGTCGGCTGTACCGCACCGGTGACCTGGTGCGCTGGCGGGAGGTGGCGTCCGGACGGGCCATCGAATACCTGGGCCGCAACGACTTTCAGGTCCAGATCCGAGGCTTCAGAATCGAACTCGGTGAAATCGACGCCGTTCTCACAGCGCAGGACGGGGTCGATTTCGCTGTGACTCTCGGTCACCGCAGTCCCACCGGCGCAACCGTTCTCGCAGCATACGTATTGCCGGTGGCAGGGACGGACGTCGACCTGGACCGGGTGCTGGACGAGGCCGGGCGGAGTCTGCCTGCGCACATGGTGCCTTCGGTGATCACGCGGATCGATTCGATCCCGCTGACTCCCACCGGCAAGCTGGACCGAGACGCACTGCCGGAACCGGTGTTCGAGGCCGCGGAGTTCCGGTCCCCGTCGACCACTACCGAACATGTGGTGGCCGATATCTTCGTCGAGCTGCTCGGGGTCGAACGTGTCGGCCTGGACGACGACTTCTTCGCGCTCGGGGGTAACTCCCTGATCGCCACACAGCTCGCGGCTCGATTGGGTTCGGCTCTGGGCGTCCATGTTCCGGCGCGCTCGGTGTTCGAGTCCTCCACCGTCGAGGCCTTGGCGCACGCCGCCGATTCGGCGGACGGTCCGGTTCGAGCTGCGCTCGACACGTCGAGGCAGCGGCCCGAGCGCATCCCGCTCTCGTCCGCACAGCAGCGCATGTGGTTTCTCAACCGCCTCGACACCGACTCCGCCCTCAACAACGTGCCGGTCGCTCTGTTGCTCCGCGGAGAACTCGATGTCGACGCGTTGCAGGCCGCCGTGGGGGACGTGGTCGGTCGACACGAATCGTTGCGCACCGTGTACCCGGAGATCGACGGTGTCGGGTACCAACAGGTGCGGGACGAGGCCGAGACGCACGTCGGGATGGACGTGGTCCGCATCGCTCGTGACGACGCGCTCGCTGCGGTCACACAGTTCTTCACCCGGGGATTCGACGTCACCGTCGAGATCCCGTTTCGTGTCCGGCTGTTCCACATCACGGACCCCGCCGGTGCAGCACCGGAGTACGTGCTGGCCTTCGTTGCACACCACATCTCGGCGGACGGGCTCTCGATGGCCCCGCTGTCCCGCGACGTCATGACGGCGTACCTCGCGCGGCACGGCGGATCGGCACCGCAGTGGGCACCGCTGCCGGTCCAGTACGTCGACTACACACTCTGGCAACTCGACATGCTCGGCTCCGAATCGGATCCGAAGTCGTTGGCCCGCAAGCAGATCGACTATTGGCGTCGCACGCTCGACGGCCTCCCCGAGCAGTTGGATCTGCCCTCCGACCGGCCGCGCCCGCGGGTCGCATCGGGACAGGGGGCGGTGACGGCGTTCGAGATCGACGCTGCACTGCACGCCCGTGTACTCGAGTGTGCACGCGAGCACGACGCCACCGCGTTCATGGTGGTGCACGCAGCGTTCGCGGTGCTGCTGGCCACGTTGTCCGGGACGTCCGACATCGCCGTGGGAGCACCGGTGGGTGGCCGCGGCGACGCACGGTTGGACGACCTGGTTGGCATGTTCGTCAACACGGTGGTCCTGCGAACGCAGATCGCTCGAGACGCCTCGTTCGGTGCAGTACTCGCTGCCGTACGTACCTCCGACCTGGAGGCTTTCGACAATGTGGACGTACCCTTCGAGCGTCTTGTCGAGGTACTCGATCCGGTGCGATCGCAAGGGCGGCACCCGCTGGTCCAGGTGGCGCTGTTCTTCCAGAACTTCTCCCAGGGATCGTTCGAGCTCCCCGATCTCGGCGTCGAGGCATTCGGGTCCGGGGCGGCCTCGGCGAAGTTCGATCTCCAGGTGACGCTCACCGAACTCGGAGACGGCGCAGGTCTGGCCGGCGAGCTCATGTACGCGACGGATCTGTTCGACGAGGCGACCGTGGCGTCGTTCGGGCGTCGGTTGGTGGCTGTTCTCGAGGCGGTGACCGCTCGCCCGGATGTCGTGGTCGGTGATATCGACGTTCTCGATTCGGCCGAGCGTGAACGAATCATGTTGCGGGGCAACGGCAGCACAGTGGCTGTCGATCCGGGCGAGGTGTTGTTGGATGGTTTCGACCGCACGGTGGTCGATTCGCCCGATGCGGTGGCATTGGTGTTCGGTGAACAATCGTTGACGTATCGGCAGTTCTCGGACCGGGTGGATGCGACTGCGTCGTTGTTGCAGGAGCGTGGTGCCGGGCAGGGTGTGTTGGTGGGGTTGGCGATGCGGCGGTCGGTCGAGCTGGTGGTCGGCATGTATGCCGTGCTTCGATCCGGTGCGGCCTATGTGCCGGTGGATCCGGATCAGCCGGCCGAGCGCAACGACTACATTCTCGATACGGCGTCACCGGTTGTCGTGTTGTCGACGGCACGGGACGAATTCGTTACGGGGACAGCGATTCCGATCGTCGACATCACCGATCCGCCTGAGCCGTCCGGGTCGGTGGTGTTTCCGCGCGCCTCCGGGGACGACCTGGCGTACGTGCTGTTCACGTCCGGGTCGACCGGTCGTCCGAAGGGCGTGGCGATCGAACACCGGGCCATCGTCAACCAGATGTTGTGGATGACGCAGGAATACGGTCTCGATCCGTCGGATGTGTACCTGCAGAAGACGGCCACGACGTTCGACGTCTCGCTGTGGGGTTTCTTCCTGCCGCTGCGAACCGGCGGTCGGTTGATCGTTGCGGCCCCGGGTGCGCAACGTGACGTCGAGGCGGTCGCCGCCGATATCTCGCGGCACGGTGTGACTGTGACGGACTTCGTGCCGTCGATGCTGACGGTCTTCGTCGAAGCGGTGTCGGCGCAGTCGATCTCGTCGTTGCGACATGTTTTCGTCATCGGTGAGGCGTTGCCCGCGGGTACCGTCGATGCCTGGCGGGCCGTATCGGATGCGCGGGTGCACAACCTGTACGGTCCGACCGAGGCGGCGGTGAGTGTCACCTATCGCGATGTCTCCGAGGACGGGGCGTTGTCCGGATCGGGGGCCGGTTCGGTCTCCATCGGTGTGTCGGAGTGGAACACGTCGGTGTACGTGCTGGATTCGCGGTTGCATCCGGTACCGGCGGGCGTGCCGGGGGAGTTGTACTTGGCGGGTGTGCAGTTGGCGCGGGGTTACGTTGCGCGGCCCGACTTGTCGGCGGAGCGGTTCGTGGCGAACCCGTTCGGCGATGCGGGGGCGCGGATGTATCGAACTGGTGACCTGGTGCGGTGGTCGATGGATTCCGATCGGCTCGAGTACATCGGTCGCACCGATTTCCAGGTGAAGTTCCGTGGGCAGCGAATCGAGTTGGGAGAGATCGAGACTGCGCTGACGGCGCGGTCGTCGGTGAGTCAGGCTGTCGTCGTGGTGTCGCACTCGGCGGTCGGTGAGTCGTTGGCGGCGTACCTGGTTCCCACTCCCGGCACCGACATCGATGTCGAGGCGGTGCGGTCGGAGGCGGTGTCTGCGCTGCCGTCGTACATGGTTCCGTCGGCCTTCGTCGTGCTCGACGCTCTACCTCTCAACGCTGCAGGAAAGTTGGATCGTCGTGCGCTGCCTGCTCCGGAGTTCGAGACCCGAGAGTTCAGGGCCCCGCAGACACCGGTGGAGGAAGCTGTTGCCGGCGTGTTCGCGGACGTTCTGGGAGTCGAACGTGTGGGACTCGATGACGACTTCTTCTCGCTCGGCGGCAACTCTCTGCTGGCTGTCAAGTTGGTCTCCGCGCTGAAGGGGGCCCTCGGTGGTCGGTCTGTTCCTCTGAACTGGTTGTTCGTGGACGCGTCCGTCGCCTCGCTTGCGGCGCGAATCACTGCTGCCACGGCATCGGGAGTCGGCGGAGCGGAAGCAAGCGGGCTCGAGGTCCTCATACCTCTACGGGTAGGTGGTTCTTCGGCCCCGCTGTTCTGTGTCCACCCCATCGTGGGTCTGTCCTGGGCCTTCGGCGCTCTGGCACCGCACATCGGCGACGACCGCCCGATCTACGGATTGCAGTCGCCCGCGCTGTCCGGTGCAGAACCTGTGCCGCAGTCGATAGAGCAGTGGGCTGCCGTATTCGTGGACAAGATTCGCGCCGTGCAACCGTCGGGCCCGTATCACCTGCTGGGGTGGTCCATGGGCGGACTGATCGCGCATGCGATGGCCGTGCAACTGCAACGTGAGGGCCACGAGGTCTCGACGCTGGCCATGATGGACTCGTTCGTTGCGGGTGGATCGGACCACCTCGTCGACAGGCCGGTGTCGGTGGACGAAATTCTCGGCGGGCTGGGTATCGGTACGGACGATCACCCCGAGATCGGTGAACTCACGGTCGACTCCGTGGCCGAACTGTTGAAGTCGATGCCCGCACCCTTCGACTCGATTTCCCGCGAACGGGTCTCCGGGATACTCGACGGCATCGCACGATCGGCAGAGCTCATCGAAACTTATGTGCCGCAGACCTTCACGGGTCGGGCACTGCTGTTCGCATCGGTCACCGACGATCCCACGGGCAACGTGGCGGCGGCGACGTGGCACGGTGCGCTGAGCGAGGGCGTGACGGTCGTTCCGGTCCATGCGACGCACTGGCAGATGGCGTCGTCGCCGGCATCGACCGAGATCGGGCCCGTGCTGGACGCGGAATTGCGCCGGTAGGCCGTTCGGCAACGACGAAGGCCTCACGACACCGTGTCGTGAGGCCTTTGTCGTTGCGTGTGGAGAAACGCTCAGCAGGGTGCAGGCGTGGTGGTTGCGTAGTCGGGATCGAGTGCAGTCTTCACCATGTACAGGGGAGCGGGATCGGCAACGAGACCGACGTGGGACGTCGTCGCCGCGGGGCACACGTCCTGAACCCAGACGTTGTGCACCATCGCCGGGTCGCCGGACTTGAGGAAGGTGTTCGCGGGCGGCGTCGAGACGGTGTCGTTGCGCGTGGCGATGACGGTGTACTCCACCCCGGGTTCGACGTCTCCGCCCTCGTTCAAGCTCGTAAGCGTCGTCGAACCGACGAGTTGCTGGGCACCCGCCATGTTGTATGTCAGGGGGGTGAGTGCGTCGCCGGGCAGACCGAGCGAGGTGAGCAATTCGGAGAGTTGCTGCAGACCACCGAAGGTCGTGCCGTGATTGGTGGCACCGAGGGTGACCAGCGTGTGCACCTTGTTGCGGGCTGGGTCCTGCGCATCGGTGCCGCCATCGAACTTCATGTACTGCCGAGTGGCGGTGCCGCCCTGCGAATGGCCGACCATGTCGACTTGCTCGGCACCGGTTGCCGCGAGTACTTCGTCGACGAAACGGCCGATCTGTCGGCCTGACTCAGCGATGTCGCCGGAGCCCCAGATGGTCGTGCCCGGGTCGAGGAGGAGCGAGACGCCGCCGTAGTTGGGGGCGAAGACGCAGTAGCCCTCGCTCTTCAACTGCGGTGCCAGGATCTTCCACGTGGACGCATCCATCTTGGTTCCGTGGACGAGCACAACCGGACGGGGATGGGCCGCGCTGGGAACGCAGCCGAAGTCGTTGGCACCCTCGAGCGTAGGCGTGGCGGACACCGAGGTGCCGGTGGGCGACGGTGCAGCGACCGCTGTGCCCGTCCCGGTGAAGGACAGGGCACCGGCCATCGCGACAGCAATCGCTGTGGGCAGTACTCTCGTGAACTTCTTCGGCATGGCCTCAATCTCGTCTGGGGCGTGGATCCGCCGCTGTTCGCAAGCATCTGCGTCACCGACCGTAACAGCCGGACACGCGTACGTAACAGGCGTGCTGGTCAAGGGTGCCCGCCACGCAGGCCGGTCGGCGAGCGCGTGTGGTGCACATCACCAACCGATGGCTCCGTACCTGATCCCTGCGCGAAGCTCGCCGACTCGGATCACGAACGCGCGGAGCCAGTGGCCCCGTGACATCCCGGTCAGCGACGTCGGCAACAAGGGATTGCGCAGCAGCAGCGCCATCCACCAGGACGCGACTCGGCGCACTTTCAGTGCCGGGCACCCCTGTGGCCGGTAGATTCCGCGAAGCTTGGCGAAGCCGAACCCCAGACGAAAGGACTGACGCAACATGGGTCGCAGCTCGGCGCGAAGTCGATACGCGACGACCGGCTCGTCACTGAATCCCAGGGTGTAACCCGCGAGTTGCGCGCGCCAGCTGAACTCCACATCCTGGCTCGCCCTGAAGCGATTGTCCATGCCGCCGAGATCGCGGTACACCGACGCCCAGCAGGCCATACTCGCGCCGATCGCGAACGGCAGGAAATCGGTGCGGCCCTGCTTCTCCGGCTCCGTCGTGGGCGTCCACGACAACGCCCGGGCGCTGTTCAGCGTGACGGTTTCGACTGCAGTGCCGACGACATCGAACGACGACGCCTTCTGCACGAGCGTGGTGAGCCACGACGTGTGCACGACATCGTCCGAGTCGCAGAATGCCAACAGATCGCCAGAGGCGCTCTCGGCACCGCGATTGCGTGCGTGCGCCGCACCGACCTGCTGCGACGCGTCCACGCAGGTCAACTGCAGTCGATCCCGCAGGGGATGCGAAGCGACGTGATCGCTGACTCGTCCGTCGCCGGCGTTGTCCGAAATCAGCACGTCGAACGGACAGTCGACATCTTGCTCCGCCAACGCCTGCAACTGTGCGTCGAGCAGGGGATCCAGCGAGCCCACAGGAATGATCACCGAGATCGACGGATGTGCGGTGTGCATATGGTTCACGACGTCACCTCCGTTCCGGGCCGTGGGTCGACCGGAGCCACTTCGATCAGCCGTCCGACGATGCCTTCTTGTATCCGCGAATTGCCGGGATCAGAAACACCGCGGCCATTCCGAGCGACCACGCAAGAGTCTGCAACACCGGTGTCAGGACCGGACCGCCCATTGCCAGGTTTCGCATCGCATCGACCGCCACCGACATCGGCTGTGCCGCGACGACCGGTTGAAGCCATGGTGGGTAGGCCAGCACGGGTACGAAGCCGGCGTTGAAGAACATCAGAAGCGTGGCGAAGATCGACACGACTTCGACCAGGGGTGCGTCGCCCGCGACGGTGGCCAGGAATGTCACCATGACCGCGAACCCGATACCGAACACGATCGGCACCAGAATCAACAAGATGCCGGCCGGAATTCCCTGGGTGAATCGGAACCCCATCGCGACACCGGCGCAGGTGATGACGATGGTGGTGACGAGTACTCGAACTGCTTCGGCGATCATCCTGCCCAGCAGGCCGGCGGCACGATGCGTCGGTGTCGTCCAGAACCGGGACAACAAACCAGACTTACGTTCGCCCTTGAGGCCGACCGCACTGACGATCGATCCGAACATCGCTCCGACGAGAGCGATCATCGGCACCTGGCCGTAGATCGCCGGCGCTCCGGTGGCCGCGGAGATCGAGTTTCCGAGCACGACACGGAACATGACCAGCATCAAGGCGGGGTACAGCAACGCCTGAATCATCGTCGACGGATCGCGCATCCATCGCATCAACAGTCGCTTGGCCTGGATCAGACTGTGGGTCCAGAGGGCACGGACAGACCTTTCGCCCAGGACCATGTTGGGTTCGGGGAAGGTCAAGCTGGACACGCGGGTCGTGTTCACCGACGCTTCGGACATCGTCATGTCGGACTCTTCACTCTGGCCTGGAGCTCGCCCAGATGGCGAGCGGTACGAAGAACAGGATCAAGCCGGTCACCCACGCGAGCGACGGCCACAACACCTGGAAGGTGACTCCGCCTTCGGCCATATCGCGCATTGCGAAGGAGAACTGCGAGATCGGCTGGTTGCGTACGAACGGTCGGATGAGTTCCGGGAAACCACTTTCCGGAACGAACCCGCACGACGCCATACCGAGAATGAGCTGGGGGAGGGTCAATACCTGGCTGGTTGCTTCGGGACTCTTCGACAGAGTGCCGATCGCATCGGCCCCGATCGACAACGTGGTGCTGATCAGCATGGCGAGTGCGCAGAACAGCAGGGCCTGACCGAACCCTGCCGTGAAGCGAAAGCCGATGACATAACCGAAACCGAGGGCGGATACGAGCGAGACCAACGAGCGGACGACACCGCTCGAGATTCGTGCCACGAGGGGCACACCCCGCACGACAGGCATGGTCTTCAACCGCGAGTTGAGGCCGCTCATCGCCTCGGCCGAGGCGCGCTGTGCCGCCGAGATCGCGGTGAACGCCATGGCCTGCAACACGATGATCGGCATCAGGAACTGGGCGTAGTCGATGCCCTGCAAACCCATGACGAACTTGAGAGGGAGGTAGAAGCCGACGGTGAAGATGAGCGGGGCGATGACCGCGACCAACAACTCACCCTTGGTCAGCATCGTCCACAGTGCACGCCCGGTCAGTGCCTGCCACTGCACGAATCCCGACGGTTTCGTCCTCGACCGCCGCTTCGGCTGCCGCGCCGTCGAACCGACATCGGTCCGTTGCACGGTCCTGGCCTGCGAATCGGCTACGCCTCGCGTCGTGGCCGTCATGGCGTGGTGCTCGTCTGCGAGTGCCCGGTGAGAGTGAGGAACACGTCGTCGAGCGACGGACGGCGGAGCGCGATGTCGGCGAGCACGATTCCCACCGCATCGATGCGGCGCAGAATCTCCGACAGAGTGGCTGCGCCGTCGGGTGCGGGAACGGAGAGCCGGTCCGAGGCAGCAGTGATCTCGGCGTGGACCGCAGCAGGGACCATGTCGCCCAGGGCCTCGGCGGCTGCACGGAGCTGGCCGGGATCGAGTGGAACGACCTCGCAGTAACTGCCGCCGGTCATGGCCTTGAGATGGTCCGAGGTGCCCTCTGCGATGACCGTGCCCTTGTCGATGACGATGATGTTGTCGCTCAGAACGTCTGCTTCTTCGAGATACTGCGTCGTCAACAGCACGGTGATGCCCTGTGCCTTGAGTGCTTCGACCAACGACCACACGCCCTGCCTGCTGCGTGGGTCGAGTCCGGTTGTCGGCTCGTCCAGGAACACGACCTCCGGTCGCACGACGAGGCCGCAGGCGATGTCGATGCGGCGGCGCATACCGCCCGAGTAGCCACGCACGGGGCGCTTGCCGGTGTCGGAGAGGTCGAACTCGTCGAGCAGCGCCTTGGCTCGGGCCTTCGCGGCCTTCTTGTCCAGACCCATCAGACGACCGAAGAGCTCGATGTTCTCGCGGCCGGACAGGGTGTCGTCGAGGGCCGCGTACTGCCCGGTCATCATGATCGAGCGACGTACTGCCGGCGCGTCGGCCGCGACATCGTGACCCGCGACGAACGCTCTGCCACTGTCGGGTGCGATCAGGGTGGAGAGCACTTTCACGGTCGTCGTCTTGCCTGCGCCGTTCGGGCCGAGGATGCCCAGCACGGTTCCCCGCTCTGCGGAGAAGCTGATGCCGCGCAACGCCTGCACATCGCCGAAGGACTTGTGTACGTCCTCCACGTGTACGGCTGCGTGTTGTGCTGACGACATCGAATCTCCGAGCTGTCGGGGGGAGTGGTGGGACCGGACCCCGTGGAGTCGAGGGCCACTACTTGATAGCGAAATTCGCCGTGGATGTTACTTGTGGGTCGTCGCTGAGGGACCTTCGCAGTCAGTCCCAGTCGATATCGATACTGTTCTCGACGTCGAGTTTTCGGCACAGAGACCGCAACCCGCTGTAGTCCTGAACCAATGCGCGTCGGCTCTTGTCCTGCTCGACGTCGGTGAGCATCGCGTCGCCGCCGCGCACGCCTTCGAGTTCGAGAATGCGTGCCCAGGTGGAGAAATCGCTGCTCGAGAACGCGTCCATACCGTCGACCAGGCCGTCCAGGAACTTCTGCCGGTCGTCGGTACCGAGTCGGTCGAAGACGATCGCAGCCATGTCGTCGGCGATCGATGCATGGCAGTACTCGTCGCGGTTGTGCAGTTTGACGGTTGCCCGGTTGATGGGCTGAATCACGTCGTCGTCCTCGATCAGGTCCAGGTACGAGGTGATGGAGATCTCCGCAACCGTCATGAACGCGAGCGAACTGATCGCGGCAGACCAGGGGTCGTCGCTGGTCGCCTGCGCCGCCCGCTGCCGGCGCACGGTGGAGCTGAACGGCAGTGAGCGTTCCGACAGAGCCCAACCGCGTCCGCGCCTGGTGGCTGCGCTCGCGTTGAGGTGCATCAAGGTGTGGTATTGCTCGTCCACCATGGCCTGGGTCACCGCCACCGCGAGGGTGTCACCCATTCCGGTCTCGAACACGTCTTGCGCCAACAGGGCGAAACCGGGATGAACGACATGCTGCTCGACGTCCATCACGTTCTTGTTGAACGCGATCCAGCCCCACGCCCGAAGTCGATCCTGCTGCTCGGGAGTGGCACCGGTGAAGGTGTCGTGCTCACCGAAGGGGATCAGAGCGTCGGGGAAATCCTGCTTGGACGCGTCGAACAGATCGTCCAGCTCGGGTTCGGGCTTCTTGACCGTCGCGCGTTGCGACCAGTTCTTCGCCAACCGTGCGACGACTGCGCTCTCGACGACATCGTCGGAGTCGAATTCCGGCAACGACGGTTGCTCCAACATCGCGTGCCTCTGCTTCCGCACTCGTCCGACCGCGGCTATCGGCGATCACCGCTACCTCGAACGATACCGAACATCTCCGCACACAGAGCTCGATACCGATCTCCGTTCCCGCCCAGAGCAGCCTCGGCCTGCACCAACAGGCGAGCGAAGTCGGCCTCGGAACCGGAATCGACGGTCTCGCTCACCGTCTGCGTGGCTCGGCGCAGCGCAGCCCTGGCTTCGGCGGCGTGCGGATTGCCTGCCTGGACGTCCCAGTAGACCTCGGGCTCACCGCCGGTGATCCGAGCCAGCACCGCGAGCATCGTTGCGTTCGGGGGAGGCGCAACGGCGTCGATGTCGACGAACGGAAGGTCCAGTTCGGCCAGAGCCAGGCCGAACGCCAGCACACTGGCGTGCGTGAGCGCCTGCGTCGCCGCGGCGAGGCGATCGTGGCGTGCTGCGTCGAGCAGGACCACTCGACCGCCCCACCGCGCGATGCTCTCCAGGAAGGCATCCACCGGCGGTCCGGGTCGGTGCACAACGGCGGCGACGGGGCGTCCGGTCATTCCGAGCGACGGGGCGAACATGGGATTGATTCCCACCGCGGCTCCGATCGGACGTGCGTCCTGCACACGGTCGGAGAAGCCGGACTTCACCGACAGAGTTTCCACCAGCAGCGCGTCGGGGTGCACCGCGGACAGGTCGGCCCGCAGTGCCACGGATTCGGGCACCGCCAGAATCACGGTGGCAGCCTTTTCCAGCGCCGATTCGACCCGGCGGTCGGGGGCGGTGACATCGCCTGCGAGCACCGCCGAACTACCGGGTACCGAGCCGCCGTGCACGTCCACGATGGTCACCGGCACGCCGTCCGCGATCAGGAGGCCGACCATCAAGCGGCCGACCGCTCCCGAGCCTCCGACCACGACCACGGAGTCGTCGGGCTTCGACCGTGTCCTCGAATTCATCGTTCGAGTATGTCAACGCGATGCGGCGGAGACCCAGATCGTGATGTCCGCGTGCACGACCTCGATGCCCGCGGTGTCTCGGATCGCTACGGGCACGACGATGTCGATGCCGTCGATGATCGTCCCGAAGTCGGGGACCTCGTCGAGTTCGGCGACCGCGCGCAGTGATGTGGTGGCCTTCGTCAGGTACTGCACGGTCATGGATTTGGGAATCCACCGGTGCGAGGTGGGGACGGTCGCCTCGGCGAGCATGCCCATGGCGACCTCGGCGAGATTGCAGGCGGCGATGGCGTGGAACGTGCCCAGGTGGTTGCGAATGCCGAACCACTTGGGTGCGGTGACCTCGCAGCGTCCCGGCTCGAGCGCGACGACACGGGGCAGTACGGATGCGAAGTACGGAACCCGCAGGCACATGCCGACGGAGAAGACAGTGGAGCCGATAGTGTTGTTCGGTAGCTTCGACCAGGCGCGATAGGTCGCGCCGGTAGTATTCTCGACGGTGGTCATGGCGCTACCTTACTGCTCGGTAAGGTAATGCGGCGGCCATCGATCGGGCCCGAGTTGATCTGGTGCCCGGTCTGCGGCATACTGGTCGGGTTGCCTGGACACGGGACGCGCATGCGTGCGGCCTGAAACAGGTGAGTCGGCCGAAAAGCCGACTGAGCAAGAACATGAGACCAGCGCTCCACGTGAGCGCGTCCGGAACACCAGCTCGATCGGTGCGGATTTCGTTCGATTCGGATGGTTGAGGCGAAAGTTTCAGCGCAGAAGAATGAGCGGAATCGCGACACGCCCGACCGCGTGGACCGGAGAACCATGACAGATGAAGAGCGGCAACGGAATCAGGTCACGCCTGGTCGTCAACGTTTTTCACTGTCGTGTGTGCACGAAGGCAGTTCGAGTCGGTGGGTTTCCCACGGCTCGGGGACTGTGCAGACGAGGTGGAGCAGGCCGAACGGCCCGTTCTACGACCAAGCGGCAAGAAAAGGACACTAAGCGTGGCGGGACAAAAGATCCGCATCAGGCTCAAGGCCTACGACCATGAGGCGATCGACGCGTCAGCGCGCAAGATCGTCGAAACGGTCACCCGTACGGGTGCCCGCGTCGTCGGACCGGTGCCGTTGCCGACAGAAAAGAACGTGTACTGCGTCATCCGTTCGCCGCACAAGTACAAGGACTCGCGCGAACACTTCGAGATGCGTACTCACAAGCGGCTCATTGACATCCTCGACCCGACACCGAAGACGGTGGACGCGCTCATGCGCATCGACCTCCCGGCCAGTGTCGACGTCAACATCCAGTGAGCGCGGAGACAACGATGACTGATAACAAGAACCGGCCTGCAACAGGAATTCTGGGCACCAAGCTCGGAATGACCCAGGTCTTCGACGAGAACAACCGCGTCGTTCCGGTGACCGTGATCAAGGCAGGCCCCAACGTGGTCACCCAGATCCGCACCCAGGAACGTGACGGCTACAGCGCCGTCCAGGTCGCATTCGGTGCGATCGACCCGCGCAAGGTGAACAAGCCCACCACCGGCCAGTTCGAGAAGGCAGGTGTCACGCCGCGTCGCCACATCGTGGAGATTCGCGTAGCCGACGCCTCGCAGTTCGAGGTCGGCCAGGAGCTCACCGCTGCAGTGTTCGAGGACGGCGCATACGTCGACGTCACCGGCACCAGCAAGGGCAAGGGCTTCGCCGGAACCATGAAGCGTCACGGCTTCAAGGGTCAGGGCGCGAGCCACGGCGCACAGGCCGTGCACCGTCGCCCCGGATCCATCGGTGGCTGCGCAACACCCGGTCGCGTCTTCAAGGGAATGCGCATGTCCGGACGTATGGGTGGCGACCGCGTCACGACGCAGAACCTCTCGGTCCACAAGGTGGACAGCGAGAACGGTCTTCTGCTGATCAAGGGAGCGATCCCGGGCCGTCGCGGCAACGTCGTGATCGTCAAGTCTGCATTGAAGGGTGGTGCACGGGCATGACCAGCCTCGAGAAGAACACCGAGACCAAGCTGACGCTCGATGTCAAGGAAGCCGGCGGCAAGACCAACGGCACCGTCGATCTCCCCGCGGAGATCTTCGACGCTCCGGCGAACATCGCGCTGCTGCACCAGGTCGTCATCGCACAGCTGGCAGCTGCTCGTCAGGGAACCCACTCCACGAAGACTCGTGGCGAGGTTCGCGGCGGTGGCAAGAAGCCGTACCGGCAGAAGGGCACCGGCCGCGCCCGTCAGGGCTCGACCCGCGCTCCTCAGTTCGTCGGCGGTGGCACGGTCCACGGACCGCAGCCGCGCGACTACAGCCAGCGGACCCCCAAGAAGATGAAGGCCGCCGCATTGCGCGGAGCCCTCTCCGATCGGGCCCGCAGCGAGCGTCTGCACGTCATCACCGAACTGGTTGCCGGACAGGTTCCGTCCACCAAGGGTGCGAAGACGTTCCTCGCCGAGATCTCGGACCGCAAGAAGGTCCTGCTCGTCGTCGGCCGCGAGGACATCGCAGCCTGGAAGAGCGTTCAGAACCTGGACGGCGTGCACCCCATTGCACCCGACCAGCTCAACACCTACGACGTGCTCAACGCCGATGATGTGGTTTTCAGCGTGGAAGCGCTGAACACCTTCATCGCTGGGCCTGCAAAGAACGAGGAGGCAAGCAAGTGACCACGATCGCCGATCCCCGCGACATCTTGCTGGCACCGGTCATCTCCGAGAAGTCCTACGGACTGATCGAAGAAGGCACCTACACGTTCCTGGTGCACCCGGACTCGAACAAGACGCAGATCAAGATTGCCGTCGAGAAGATCTTCGACGTCACCGTGACCAGCGTCAACACGATGAACCGTCAGGGCAAGCGTAAGCGGACCCGGTTCGGTTACGGCAAGCGCAAGGACACCAAGCGCGCGCTCGTAACGCTCTCCGCCGACAGCAAGCCCATCGAGATCTTCGGAGGTCCGGTCGCGTAAGCGACTGGGACTCTTCGGATATAGAGGACGAGAAGACTCATGGCAATCCGTAAATACAAGCCGACAACCCCGGGCCGTCGTGGCTCCAGCGTTTCCGATTTCGCTGAGATCACGCGTTCGACCCCCGAGAAGTCGCTGATCCGCCCGCTGCACGGTCGCGGTGGACGTAACGCACACGGTCGTATCACCACCCGGCACAAGGGTGGCGGTCACAAGCGTGCGTACCGTCTCATCGATTTCCGTCGTAACGACAAGGACGGCGTGCCGGCCAAGGTCGCTCACATCGAGTACGACCCCAACCGCACCGCGAACATCGCACTGCTGCACTTCGCAGACGGCGAGAAGCGGTACATCGTCGCACCCAAGGGCATCGCCCAGGGCTCGCCGATCGAGCAGGGTGCCAACGCCGACATCAAGCCCGGCAACAACCTGCCCCTGCGCAACATCCCGACGGGTACGACCATCCACGCGGTCGAACTCCGTCCGGGTGGTGGCGCGAAGATGGCCCGCTCCGCCGGAGCGAGCATTCAGCTCCTCGGTAAGGAAGGCCCCTACGCCACGCTGCGTATGCCGTCCGGTGAAATCCGTCGCGTCGACGTGCGCTGCCGCGCAACCGTCGGCGAGGTCGGCAACGCCGAGCAGTCGAACATCAACTGGGGCAAGGCCGGCCGCATGCGCTGGAAGGGCAAGCGCCCGACAGTTCGTGGTGTCGTGATGAACCCGGTCGACCACCCGCACGGTGGCGGCGAGGGCAAGACCTCCGGTGGACGCCACCCGGTCAGCCCCTGGGGACAGCCGGAAGGCCGTACCCGCAAGAACAAGGCGAGCGACAAGCTGATTGTCCGTCGTCGTCGTACCGGCAAGAACAAGCGCTAGGAGGGAGTTCAGAATGCCACGCAGCCTGAAGAAAGGCCCGTTCGTAGACGATCACCTCCTCGCGAAGGTTGACGTCCAGAACGACAAGGGAACCAAGCAGGTCATCAAGACCTGGTCCCGTCGATCGACAATTTTGCCCGACTTCATCGGTCACACTTTCGCCGTCCACGACGGTCGCAAGCACGTACCGGTGTTCGTGTCCGACTCCATGGTCGGCCACAAGCTCGGGGAATTCGCACCGACCCGCACGTTCAAGGGTCACATCAAGGACGACCGGAAGGCGAAGAGGCGATGACCAACTTCACCCCCACCGCCAATCCGACTGCCAAGGCCGTAGCGAAGCACGTTCGCGTCACGCCGATGAAGGCACGTCGCGTCGTGGATCTGGTTCGCGGGCGCTCCGTCGAGGACGCGCTCAACATCCTCAAGTTCGCGCCGCAGGCAGCGAGCGAGCCGGTCGCCAAGGTGATCGCCTCCGCAGCGGCCAACGCCGAGAACAACCTGGATCTCGATCCCAGCACGCTGATCGTCGCCACTGCATTCGTCGACGAGGGTGCAACCCTCAAGCGATTCCAGCCGCGCGCTCAGGGCCGGGCATTCCGGATCCGCAAGCGCACCAGCCACATCACGGTGATCGTCGAAAGCCTGCCCAAGACCGGCGGAACGTCTCGCAACCGTCGTAAGGGCCAGGCGTCCAAGGAAGGGGCTCAGTAGTGGGTCAGAAAATCAACCCGCACGGCTTCCGCTTGGGTATCACCACTGACTGGAAGTCGCGCTGGTACGCAGACAAGCAGTACTCGGAGTACGTCAAGGAAGACGTCGAGATCCGCAAGCTTCTTGCCACCGGCATGGAGCGCGCAGGAATCGCGAAGGTCGAGATCGAGCGCACCCGTGACCGTGTTCGCGTGGACATCCACACGGCACGTCCGGGCATCGTCATCGGTCGTCGTGGCGCCGAGGCCGACCGCATCCGCGGAGCTCTCGAGAAGCTGACCGGCAAGCAGGTTCAGCTCAACATCCTCGAGGTCAAGAACGCCGAGTCCGAGGCTCAGCTCGTGGCCCAGGGTGTTGCCGAGCAGCTCAGCAACCGCGTCGCATTCCGTCGCGCGATGCGTAAGGCCATCCAGTCGGCCATGCGTCAGCCGAACGTCAAGGGCATTCGTGTTCAGTGCTCCGGCCGTCTCGGTGGTGCCGAAATGTCTCGCTCGGAGTTCTACCGCGAGGGACGCGTTCCCCTGCACACGCTCCGTGCCGACATCGACTACGGGCTGTACGAGGCCAAGACCACCTTCGGCCGCATCGGCGTGAAGGTCTGGATCTACAAGGGCGACATCGTCGGTGGACGGCGTGAACTCGCTGCCGCTGCGGCTCCGGCCGCCGGTGCAGACCGTCCCCGTCGTGAGCGTCCCACTCGTCCGCGTCGCAGCGGTGCCTCGGGCACCACGGCGACCAGCACCGAGGCCGGCCGCGCGGCATCCGCAACCGAGGCTCCGGCCTCGACCGAACCCACTCAGGAGGGCTGACGCATGTTGATCCCCCGCCGGGTCAAGCACCGCAAGCAGCACCACCCGAAGCGTTCGGGTGCCGCCAAGGGCGGAACTCAGGTGACATTCGGTGACTACGGCATCCAGGCTCTCGAGCCCGCCTACATCACCAACCGTCAGATCGAGTCCGCTCGTATCGCGATCACTCGCCACATCAAGCGTGGCGGCAAGGTCTGGATCAACATCTTCCCGGACCGCCCGCTCACCAAGAAGCCTGCCGAGACCCGCATGGGTTCCGGTAAGGGTTCGCCCGAGTGGTGGATCGCCAACGTCAAGCCGGGTCGCGTGCTCTTCGAGCTGTCGTACCCCGACGAGACCATCGCGCGTGAGGCACTGACTCGCGCCATCCACAAGCTGCCCATCAAGGCACGCATCATCACCAGGGAGGAGCAGTTCTGATGGCTACCGGAACCCCAGCCGCAGAGCTCCGCGAGCTCACCGGTGAAGAGCTGGTCACCAAGCTGCGTGAGTCGAAGGAAGAGCTGTTCAACCTTCGTTTCCAGATGGCTACCGGCCAGCTGGACAACAACCGTCGACTGCGCACCGTCCGTCACGAGATCGCGCGCATCTACACCGTCCTGCGCGAGCGTGAGCTCGGCTTGGCATCTGGTCCTTCCGAGGACACTGCAGGTGACGCGGCATGAGCGAGGAAAAGACTGTGACTGAAGAGCGCAACAACCGTAAGGTTCGGATCGGCTACGTCGTATCCGACAAGATGGAGAAGACGATCGTGGTCGAGCTCGAGGACAGGGTCAAGCACCCCCTCTACAGCAAGATCATCCGTCGCACCACCAAGGTCAAGGCACATGACGAGAAGGGCGACGCCGGCGTAGGCGATCGCGTTCAGCTCATGGAGACCCGCCCGCTGTCCGCCACGAAGCACTGGCGACTGGTCGAGGTTCTCGAAAAGGCCAAGTAGTACCTGCACCGCAAATGCCCGCTCCCTTCCTGGGAGCGGGCATTTTGTGTTTCGGCCTCGGCCCTACCTGCCCAACAAGCCGCCGAGTGCCCCGCCGACGCCTGCCTGTTCACCGCTACCGCTGCCGCCGACCAGTCCGCCCGGCGGTTGCTCCGACGGCTGAACCACGACGAATCCCTGACCCGCGAACTCGAGGGTGAATCTTTCTCCTGTGGTGCGCCCGATGAGTGTGCCGAGGCCGAACGAATCGTTCTTCTTGACTCTCGTCTGCAAGGAAGACGACCATGCGACCGCAGCCTGCGGATCGGCGAAGGTGGGCTGGTCGACGTTCAGCACCACCGGAATCCCGTCGGTCGTGATGGCGATCCGACCGCGCCCGGAGAAGACACAGTTGAAGAAGCCCGCGTTACCGCCCGCTGCAGCTCCCTGTACACGTTTGATGTCGTACCTCAGTGAACTCTCGAAGGCGAGAACGTTGGCACCGTTGATGGTCAATCCGTCGGTACCGTCCAGATCGATGAGGTGCACGTCCTGTGCGGCATTGGCGAGGAAGAGGTCGCCCTGACCCGTGACTTTCATCAGAGGGACACCCTCGCCCGAGAGCGCCTGCTTGAGCGCCCGGCCGATGCCACCCGAGCCCTTGGCCTCGAACTGCAGATTGCCCTGATACGCGACCATCGAACCGGCCCGGGCCATCACGTCGCCGTTCATCCCGATGCGGCACATCTTGCTGCCCTGCTTCTGAATACCCGAACCGGGAACCTCGGCGTGGGCGGGCGTGAACAGTTCACTTCTCATGGCCAGAACTCCTGGAGGTACGGGTGAATGCACGGGTGGCGAGGTGGTGGTCGGCGATGGCTCGTGCGGAGTGTCGGGCGTCGGCTCGTCGTGCTCGACACTGATACCGAACGCCGTGGCCAACCCCGCGAGTCCATCGGCGTATCCCTGGCCGACGGCGCGGAGCTTCCACTGCTCGCCGCGCCGGTAGAACTCGAGACACACCAGCGCGCTCTCGTCTCCGAGCGCATCGGCAGTGAATCCGATCAGCGCGGTGCCCGACGCATCGGACACCGTCACCGCCGTCGGGCCTGCAGCGGCGAACGTTGCGGGTCCGGTTCCGTCGAGTGACGCCGCCACGGCCACGGTATCGACGCCGGCCGGGACGGCGGTGGCGTCGAACATCAGTTGGTGCCCGGTCGGTACACGGCGGTACTCGACGCCGGGGGCGGTGGGCTGGTTGTAGAACACCAGGTCCGCGTCAGAACGCACCCGGCCGCCCGGCCCCAGCAGCAGCGCGGAGACGCCGACCGAGGTCGACGCCGCGAGCGTCACCGTCAGGGGGCCGGCCGGAGCGGGGCAGTTCTCCCCGCGAGCGAGGGTCTTCATCGAACCCAGTGTGCCACTGTCACGGCGTCAGGACTGCCGAGCCAACTCGATGACTTCTTCTTCGGTCGGCGGGCTCTTCGGGTGGTAGGACAGGCACAGGGGAGTGGCCGTGCGTCGGAATTCCGCGCCCTCCACCGCCGCGTAGAACTGGCCGGCGGGCAGGCGTCCGACGTCGGGAACCGAGCCACCTTTCACCCGCGCCATCTCCTTGGCCGCCTCGACCTGCGATGGGCTGTTGAGCAGGCCGTAGAACTGAGTCGACGCGTTGCCAGCGATGCGGTTGTGCAGGCCCTTCGGGGATTGCGTGGCGAACACCAGGCCCAGTCCGTACTTGCGTGCCTGTGACGCCAGGGCCAGGGTGCTGTGGGTGGCCGCGGTGCTCCGGTCGGACGGCGCGAAGTTCTGCGCCTCGTCCATGACGAACAGTCCACCGAGGGGCCGGTCGCCGGCGGGGTTCTTCTTGATCCAGGCGAACAGCCCCATCTGGAGTTGGTTGACGAAGCTCTGCTTCTGCTCGTCGGTGGTCAGGCCCGCGAGGTTGATCACCGATACCCGGGCTTTCTTACCCTCGGCCGGAGTCAGCAGAACAGCAGGATCGACCGGCGTGCCCGCGCCGGCGAACATCGGATCGTTCGCGGCGGCGGCCTTGAGGTTCTCGGCCAGACCGGCAGCGATGCGGACCGCGTCGCGCATCTCGCTCGCGTCCTCGGGGAACTCTTCCAACAGGTCGATGAAGTCGGACAGATCCCCGCCCTGCGGACGACGACCGAACTGACCGAGGGCCGACTTCAGTACTGCTCGACCATGTTTGGCCTTCTGCGACGTGCCGAGCACACCTGCGGCCGGTTCGAGCGAGGCCAAGGCGGACTCGACCGAGGCCTCGAACTCGTCCGCGTCACCCACGACACTGGCGAAGTCGGGAAGGGGCTGGAAGCTGAGTGGACGACCGGCGGACTTGCGCGGCGTCCACACCACGACGTCGGTGTCGCGCAGGTACGCCGTTGCCTTGGCCTCGTCACCCGGTGGCCAGGTCCTCTCGTCCTCGGGCCATGCGGTGCCGAGCCGAGCGAGGTCGTTGTTGACGTCCAGCACGATCGCCGAAACACCCTGCAGGGCGCACTCTTCCACCAATCGGCGGATCAGAACCGTCTTGCCCGAGCCGGATCCCGCGAAGATCGCCGTGTGCTTGCGCAGCGCTTCGAGTGGAATGGCGACGTCCGCGCCGGTGCTCAGTTCGGCACCGACCACGATGGACGGTCGCCGCGCCGCGGCGGGCTGCGCGGCAACGCTCGGAATCTCGGGTTCGATGAGGGCGGTGTCGTCGTCGACGACACTCACAGCGGGAAGAACAGCCCCGAAGAGTTCGACATCGTGTGCCGGCTTACGTGCGAGCAGCCAGGACGTGAGCGCGGGGGAGTTCTCGGCCAACAGGATCGACAACGCCGCCAGCGCCCTGCGGTCCTCGTCGCCGAAGGGCACCACGATGCCTCCGGCGCGGCGCAAGGCCGCGATCGTCTGCTCGGTCTTCGCGCCGTTCGGCCACGGCTCGTTTCTGATCAGGATCAACCGTCGCCTCGGCATGTCGATGCGCAGGCCAGCCGTTGTCACTGCTCGCTCGACTCGTGCCAGCGCGGCGCGGGCGTTGCCGGACGTGACCGCGCGGAAGCACCAGTGCTCCTCGTCGTCGGTATCGGTGTCGACTGTGTGGCGCAGGCGGGCGTGCAGCGCGGGCTTGCCGCTCGGCGGTGGGTCCTGGGCCAGGCTGTCGTCGGACGACTGATGCTCGTGAATCCACGCAGTCAATCCCGCCGACAGCAGTGCCGGAACGATCGAGTCCTCGCTGTCGGGTCGCAGTGGAACCGAGACGTCGACCTGCTCGCGCAGTTGCTTGTAGCGATCGTCGAGGATGTCGAGTTCGTCGACCCGTGCCTGGGGTAGGTCCGGCGCATCGGTCGGACCCGACCTGTCGGTGAAGCTCTCCAACTCCGACGCGACGCCGGTGTCGAGGCAGTGCCTGATGTGCCGGTCGACGGCGATGAGCAGCTGGCGCGGAGTGAAGTCCGGAGCCTGCTCGAACGCGTCGGGGGCCACCGGCCACGTCGGGTGCGGTGGAGTGAAGCCGGCTTCGAGGAAGCACGCTGCCAGGCGCCGTCCGAGAAGCAGACGACCGATGTCCGACGACGGAATCGGCTTGAGCGACTGAGTAACTCGGAAACGGTCACGCATCGGCGCGACTCCGCGCGCGGCGATCAGTTCCCAGGCGCTCGACAGCGCGGAGAGGACCGAGGCTGTGCGAGGGAGGGTCTCACGCAGCGACATCAAACCGTGCGCGAGCTGTTCGACGACCTTGTCTTCCTGCGCGTCGGCGAACTCCTGATCCGATCCGGTACGAGACTGCGCCACGAGCGTGTCGATCTGGTCGATCGCGAGAATCGTCGGACCGGTGATGGCGAGCAGGCGCGAGATGTTCTCGGCGATGCCCTGATGGCCGAGCTCGGCCCGGCGAATGCCCCAGGCCGAGAACTCGTCGGGATCGACGTCGTCGATCGACTGCAGGTACGCGTCACCGAGATCTTGAACGGCCGAGTCGGGGGCGATGGACAGCACGAGCGCGCGCAACGTGTGCTGCGACGTCCGTCGATGGCGGGGGTGGACCTTGTAGACCGCAGTGACGAAGTCGTTCAACGTGTCCGCGTCGATCATGTTCTCGCCCATGATCTTTGCGCGCTGATCGTCGGGGATCTCGCCGATCTCGCACAGGCGTCGGAGGAGTAGTGCCAGCTGGCTGTCCGATCCGCGGCCGGACGGACGCATCAGGTCGTCGAGCATCCCCATCAGCGTCGAGCGCCAGAATCCAGCGGCGTCGAGCAACCTGATCAGGAAGAAGTAGCCGCCCTTGAGCTGCACTTCTTCTCGTACCTGGCCGAGCAGGTGCGTCTTGCCCGAGCCGGCCGGGCCGCGCACGACGACGCCCAGCGGACTGGCGTCGTCGGAGGCGTCCGCGTCGTCGTAGGCATTCATCACCTCGAGGAACACACGTTCGTGCATTCCCGGCACGTGCACGTTCGACTGCGAACGCCACACGTCGTCGGGTGTCGGTGCCCAGCTCAACCGCACCGATTCGAGAGCTCGGATCTGCTCGTTGTCCGTCATCGTCGACTCAACGCCCATCATGGTTCGATCGAGAGAAGGTGGTTCTGCTGGTTACCGACGACGACGGCCGCAGCGCGCTCTTCGTCGGTCAGAGTCTTCTGATTCTCTTCGGGAATCAACGCCACGTCCGCAGCGCGGCGCAGGCGCGCCAGTGCGTCGTCCAGATCGGTTCTGGGTATGTCCCGCAACTCGTTTCGCAGCCTGGAGAGTCGGACAGTGCTGCCGGGTTCGCTCGCGAGCCGTGCGTAGGCCGCGCGAATCGAGGCTTCGATGTCGACGGTCGTGTCGGTCCTCTCGACGGGTGCAGGCTCGTCCGATCGGGGTGAGAACACATCCGCCGGGCGGCTGTCGGTGCGATCGAGCCACCGACGCAACCCCGCCAACACGGTGAACATGGCCTTTCCTGCGCCGGTCGATCGAGCCGGAGGTTCACCGCCGATGAGGTCGCCGCAGGTGCGCCACCCCTTGTCGGTGAGTTCGAGTGTCATCGGGCGCACAGATGAATTCACTTCGATCAGACCGGCGTTCTTCAGCTTGTCGCGGGACGGCTTCGCGAGCTCGGGGCCCATCGCTCTGAGTTCGGAATTCTTGACCGGACTTGCCTCGGCCATCAGGACGAGCAGCACAGCCGCTTCGGTCCCGTTCAGGTCTTCGGTACTCATCGAGGATCCCCCTTCGATCGTCTTCTCGATACTGCCTCGCGGATGGTAGCGACCGCACGTTGCGGATCGTCGATCACCTGAGCATTGGTGAAGCGCAGCACCATGTAGCCGTGTGTCTGCAGCTCGTTGTCACGGACGCGGTCCTCGGCGAAACGTTCGGGTGCGCGGTGTTCGCTGCCGTCGATTTCCACGACGATCTTCTCGGTGCGCCACAGTACGTCGACGGTGAACGGTCTGCTGAGCTCGCCGAGCCGAATCGAGCGATTGTGCTCCCTTCCGGTGGCCCACTCGTGCACGTCCAGCGCTCGGTACAAGCGCTTCTCCGGATCACTGGCCGGGTGCGGATGTCCGGCGATCGGTGGATAGCTCAGTGGGCGAAAGCGATCGAGGACAGTGCTGACGCCGGTGGGCACTGCGGGTGCACGCACCGACACCGACGGGAACCGATCCATGCCCGACGCCCCGTCTCCGATGACCCACACCGCCATCTCGGCGTGCGTGCACAACCATTCCGCTGCTGCGGCGACGACTCCGGCGTCCGTTCCGACGGGCACGACCGACACGAGGGCAGCAGTGCTTCGCTGCTGAGCGGAGGCGAGTATTCGAGCCGACCCTGCGGCTCTGGTCTCGACGGTGAATGCGGTTCGACGCGGCGACCGCCCCGCGACTGCGGCGTCGGCGAGGGCCCCGACGTACGGACCGAAGTGCCCTGTGCCGCCGGCGAACCGTACGGCAGCGACGCGTGCAGCGCGCCGATCCAACGTCGACGAGCCTTCGTGGTGGTCGAATTCCGTGAGCAACAGCGGAACCGAGTCGACTGCCGCCTTCTCGAGTTCTGCGACCACCGCGTCGACGAGATCGACGGCACGGTTCGCCGTCGCGGGATCGACCGCGAAGAACACGATCGAGGGCGCGTCCGACGGCAGAGGGTTCACGGACTCGGCGAGTTCCCGCTCGGTGGCACCGTGCAGTCGGACGACCCGATCCAGTGGCAGACTCGACCACCAGCCGCCGTCGTCGCCCGTCGACGTCATCGCCGCGCCCCGCTGATCCGAAGATGTCCCATCTCCGAAACCGTACCGAGAGTTCTGTGTTCGCAGGCGACGGCCGGTGCTCGAACGATGGCGATTTGGATCCTGGAGGCCCGTTCCCCTACACTTGACCGGTTGCCTGTGGCAGCGGTGTGCCTTCGTGCGCCCGCTCCCGGCAGCCGACCGCGCGTGTCGGGACGGAAATCCGGCACGTACGTACATCCAGGTCAAGGAGAAGTTAGTGATTCAGCAGGAGTCGCGAGTACGCGTCGCTGATAACACGGGCGCGAAGGAAATCCTTTGCATCCGCGTTCTCGGTGGTTCGTCACGTCGCTACGCCGGAATCGGCGACATCATCGTAGCTACGGTGAAGGACGCCATTCCCGGTGGAAACATCAAGAAGGGTGAGGTCGTCAAGGCCGTCATCGTCCGCACCATCAAGGAGCGTCGCCGTCCGGATGGCTCGTACATCCGTTTCGACGAGAACGCTGCGGTGCTGATCAAGCCCGACAACGATCCCCGTGGAACTCGTATCTTCGGCCCGGTCGGCCGTGAGCTGCGTGAGAAGAAGTTCATGAAGATCGTCTCGCTCGCCCCGGAGGTGCTGTAAATGAAGGTGCACAAGGGCGACACCGTTCTCGTGATCGCAGGCAAGGACAAGGGCGCCAAGGGCAAGGTCATTCAGGCCTACCCCGCTGACTCCAAGGTTCTGGTCGAGGGTGTGAACCGCATCAAGAAGCACACCGCGGTCTCCGCCAACCAGCGCGGCGCATCCTCGGGTGGCATCGTCACTCAGGAAGCCCCGATCCACGTATCGAACGTTGCAGTGGTCGACTCGGACGGAAACCCCACTCGCGTGGGCTACCGGACCGATGAGGAATCCGGCAAGCGCGTTCGTGTTTCCCGCAAGAACGGGAAGGACATCTGAGATGACTACCACCGAAAACATCGCGGGCGAACAGCCCCGCCTCAAGGCGCGCTACCGCGCCGAGATCAAAGACGCCCTGAACACCGAATTTGCATACGAGAACGTCATGCAGATCCCCGGCATCGTCAAGGTCGTCGTCAACATGGGTGTCGGCGACGCCGCCCGTGACGCCAAGCTGATCAACGGTGCAGTTGCCGACCTCGCTGCCATCACCGGCCAGAAGCCGGAGATCCGCAAGGCTCGCAAGTCCATCGCACAGTTCAAGCTGCGCGAAGGAATGCCCATCGGCGCACGCGTCACCCTCCGTGGCGACCGCATGTGGGAGTTCCTCGACCGTCTGGTCTCCATTGCCCTTCCCCGAATCAGGGACTTCCGCGGCCTCTCGGGCACGCAGTTCGACGGCAACGGAAACTACACGTTCGGCCTCAACGAGCAGTCGATGTTCCACGAGATCGACGTGGACAAGATCGACCGTCCGCGCGGCATGGACATCACCGTAGTAACCACCGCAACCAACAACGAAGAAGGCCGCGCGCTGCTCAAGCACCTCGGCTTCCCGTTCAAGGAGAACTGAGTCCATGGCGAAGAAGGCATTGGTCAACAAGGCCAACAAGAAGCCGAAGTTCGCGGTGCGTGCATACACTCGCTGCAACCGCTGCGGCCGTCCCCATTCCGTGTTCCGCAAGTTCGGCCTCTGCCGTATCTGCGTGCGCGAGATGGCACACGCCGGAGAGCTTCCAGGAGTTCGCAAGAGCTCCTGGTGATCTGAGGCCTCCGGGCTTCACCACACCACGCTGATGGGCGTGGGTTTCGACAGGAACCCACGCCCATTTCGTGTTTCTCAGGGCTTCCGACTCATACCGACCACAGGTCGTGTCGTAGCTCCAGCGAGCGGACCAGACCTACCGCCGCATGATGAACCTCGTTGTCGACGATCAGCAGCACACCACGCTCGGACATCGCCGACGCGAAGGCGTCGGCGGAGACGGTCCTACATCCCGGCGGCATATCCGGGGCTCCGAGTTCCCGATAGGTGTCGGCAATCGCTACGACGTCCGCGACCGGATCGAATCCCCAGACGGTCACGAAATGTCCTACGCTCCAATCGAATTCGGTCAGTTCGGCTGTATGTACATTCGCCACCAGGCCGAATCGGAAGGGCGCGTCGGCAAGGCGAGCAAGTAACAGGCGCAATCCCTCGGCACCGGGCCCCATGATCGGAACGACGGCAACGCGGTGGACGGTCGCCGTCTCGATGCCCGCCGCGAGACCTGCCGCTGTTGTCCCGGCCGTGTCGGTCGATACGGCCGGCGGCAACACATCCCACCCATCGGTGAGCCGGGGCGTTCCGGGAGGACGGGCCGACTCGATCTCGCCCGGCCAAATCGCGGATCCCGATGCGATCGCAAGTGCGGTGACGTCCGGTGCGTCGTCGCCGATGACCGCTGTCAGCGCTACCGATGCCGAGAACGGTCCGCAGAGTTGATCCGGTTGCGGCAGAACACGATCGAGTGCAGAGACGATGGAACCTGCGCCGGGGAACCGTCGCAGCATGTCAGTAGATCCAGCGCAACGATTCGAGCATTTCGTCCTCCGTGTGACTGTCCGCCCATGCTGCATCGGCGTCCCGGCACGCAACGAACGCGCCCAGAAGATCCTCGCCCAACACATCCGCGACCAGTTCGGACGACAGTAGGTTCTCCCGCTGCTGAGCATGGGTCGTCGCGAGTGGGGAGATGCCCGCGGCGTCGCGTCGGGCATCATCCCAGCTGCCCACATCTTCCTGAACCGGTGGCGGCAACTGCGCGCCATCTGCCACACCCGACAGGCCGGCCGCGATCGTGACGGCCAGCGCCAGATACGGATTGGCGGACGCGTCGCACGCCTTCAACTCGACGTTGGTGTGTTCCGGGCCGAGAAGGGGAGTGGCAGGCACGAGTCGCACTGCAGCCTCCCGGTTTTCGACGCCCCAAAATCCGAAGGCACCGGCCCAATAGCCGGGTCGACGGCGCAGCAAGGACCCCGAACTCGGTGCCGTGATGGCCGTGAGTCCCGAGAGTTCTCGAACCAGGCCAGCGATGTACGACCGCCCGGTCTCGGACAATCCGTGCTCTCCGCCGCCAGTGAGCGCGTTGTGGCCGTCGCGAACCAGTGACGTGTGCAGGTGCCACCCGTTACCCGCACTGCTCGACGAGGGCAGGGGAGCGAAGCTTGCCCGCAGCCCCTGGGCCCGTGCTGCTGCATGGATGGTCTGCCGCGCGAGAACTTGCGCATCGGCCGCGGCAAGTGGATCGAGTGGACTGAGCGCGATCTCGATTTGGGAAGCGCCGTACTCGGCGTGAATCTGGCCGACGCTCAGACCGTTCGCGGCAAGCGCGTCGAGCAACAGCACGACGAATTCGTCGACGTCGCGTACTGCGTTCGCGGAGTAGGCAGGTCCCCGATGAGCGGACAGGCCGTCCGATTCGCGAGTCAGCGCGAACTCGATCTCGAATCCGGCCCGCACCTCGAAACCGGCATCGGCCGCCAGTTGCACCTGCCGCTCGAGAACCGAGCGTTGATCGTAGGGCCAGGGAGAGCCGTCCGCCGACAGCTGCCTGCCGTGTACCCAGGACAAACCTGGTTGGCCGGCCAGTGCGACCACGCTCGACGCGTTGTCGATCACCGGAATCAACCGCACATCGCCGGACGGAGTCGACAGTCCGTCGTGGGCGAACGTGATCCCATCGTGCGAATCGAACACCGCGAACACCGCGGTGACTCCTACTCCGCGTCGCGCGACTGCCGTCAATTCTGCGGTGGGCACGGTGCGTGATCGGACGATGCCGTTGTTGTCGACCCAGCCGATGGTGACCCCGACGATGTTGCGGTCGCGCAGAGTGTGGGTGAGGTGGTCGATGTCGACTGCCTTCGAGTCCGTCATGGTCCGACGTTAGCGAAGAAGTGCTCGTCGGGGTGTCCGACTGGGCCTGCGGGTTGCGAAAAGGCTTGGCTACGCGGAAACTGAGCGGTTGCCCGCGCTTCATCGTCTCTGCGGTTGAGCTTAGGGCGGCGTCGACGCGGCGGTGAGTCTCACGGACGACATTGGAAGAGGTCGAAGCGTGCCCGAGGCCTGCATCCGTACCCGCCCCGTCCTTCCGGCATGGTGTTCGTCGAGCGCTACCACGCCGATTTTGAGAACGGCACCCGGTTCCCTACACTAGAGCGGTTGCCCGGGCTTCGTCGTGCCTGCACGCGAGTCCTTGCAATAGAAACGCAACCTCGAGTTCTCCGTACGTCAGCATCGAAATGCGGAAGCTCGAAACACCTGGCAGTGCAGCGATGCATTGCTTGGAGCGCAACCCCTGACCGGCAACAGTCGGTCAGGACATGTTCACTTCGTTGTAGGCCCACGATGTGACGAGCCAGGCCCGCCGGGTTCTCGAGAATCCAGGGGCACCAGCTCGCGCATGCTGCATGGGAACCGCTGCGAGAAAGGTGCACAGGTCACACCATGACGATGACCGATCCAATTGCAGACTTCTTGACCCGTCTGCGTAACGCCAATTCGGCGTACCACGACGAGGTGAAGCTTCCCCACTCGAAGCTCAAGGCGAACATCGCCGAGATCCTCAAGCGCGAGGGCTACATCTCCGACTACCGCACGGAAGACGCCGAGGTGGGCAAGACCCTCATCGTCGATCTGAAGTACGGCCCGAGCCGTGAGCGCAGCCTCGCCGGCGTGCGACGCGTCTCCAAGCCCGGTCTCCGGGTGTACGCAAAATCCACCAATCTGCCCAAGGTTCTCGGCGGCCTGGGCGTGGCGATCATCTCCACGTCCACAGGTCTGCTCACGGAGCGTCAGGCGGCCAAGCAGGGTGTGGGCGGAGAAGTCCTCGCCTACGTCTGGTAGGGGAGGCCACCACCATGTCACGTATTGGAAAATTGCCGGTACCGGTCCCCGCTGGAGTCGATATCACCATCGACGGCCAGAACGTTGCGGTCAAGGGCCCCAAGGGTGCCCTGAGCCTGACGGTCGCCGAGCCCATCCAGATCGCTCGCGCCGACGACGGCACCATTGCTGTCACCCGGCCCGATGACGAGCGCAAGAGCCGTGCACTGCACGGACTGTCGCGCACTCTCGTCGCGAACCTCATCACCGGTGTCACCAACGGTTACACCAACAAGATGGAGATTCACGGCGTCGGTTACCGCGTCGTACTCAAGGGCAAGGACCTCGAGTTCGCACTCGGTTACAGCCATCCCGTGCTGATCGAAGCACCCGAGGGCATCACGTTCACGGTCGAGTCGCCCACGCGATTCACCGTTGTCGGCATCGACAAGCAGAAGGTCGGTCAGATCTCTGCCAACATTCGTCGTCTGCGGCGTCCGGACCCGTACAAGGGCAAGGGCATCCGCTACGAGGGTGAAGTGATCCGCCGCAAGGTCGGAAAGACGGGTAAGTGATATGAGCCAGCAAACAGCAGACAAGGCGAACGTCGTCAAGCGCACTCCGCGTGGCACCGACGTCTCGACGAAGCGTCGCCTGTCGAAGGCACGTCGTCACTTCCGCCTTCGCAAGAAGATCTCCGGCACGCCCGAGCGTCCCCGCTTGGTCGTCAACCGGTCCTCGCGTCACATCCACGTGCAGTTGATCGACGACCTCGCCGGCCACACGCTGGCCAGCGCGTCGAGCATCGAAGCCGATGTGCGCGCCCTCGAGGGCGACAAGAAGGCCGTCAGCGCGAAGGTCGGCGAGCTCATCGCCAGCCGCGCGAAGGCAGCCGGCGTCGAGGCAGTCGTGTTCGACCGCGGCGGCAACAACTACAGCGGCCGCATCGCGGCACTCGCAGACGCAGCCCGTGAAGGCGGGTTGACGTTCTGATGATGACAATGACTGACAACGGAAGGACAGCCTGATGCCGGGACGTCAACGGCGTGACGGCGGAAGCGGCCCCGCCGGACAGAACAGTGGCCCCAACGCAGGTGGCGACAACAACCAGCGCGGCGACAACCGCGGTGGCGGTCGTGACCGTCGTGACAACGGCCGTGGCGGCAACGCTGCGGACAAGTCGAACTTCATCGAGAAGGTCGTCACGATCAACCGCGTCTCCAAGGTGGTCAAGGGTGGTCGACGCTTCAGCTTCACCGCCCTGGTCATCGTCGGTGACGGCAACGGACTGGTCGGCGTCGGCTACGGCAAGGCCAAGGAAGTTCCCGCGGCCATCCAGAAGGGTGTCGAGGAGGCTCGCAAGAGCTTCTTCCGCGTCCCGATGATCGCCGGCACCATCACGCACCCCATTCAGGGCGAAGCCGCAGCCGGCGTCGTCATGTTGCGTCCGGCCAGCGCCGGTACCGGCGTCATCGCCGGTGGCGCTGTGCGTGCCGTGCTGGAGTGCGCCGGTGTCCACGACGTGCTGTCGAAGTCGCTCGGTAGCGACAACGCCATCAACGTCGTGCACGCGACCGTCGCAGCCCTCAAGGGTCTGCAGCGTCCCGAGGAAGTTGCGGCCCGCCGCGGCCTGACCCTCGAAGAGGTTGCACCCGCCGGAATGCTGCGCGCACGCGCACAGGCAGGAGCGGTGAAGTAATGGCTCAGCTGAAGGTCACCCAGATCAAGAGCACCATCGGCCAGAAGGCGAACCAGCGTGACAGCCTGCGTACTCTCGGGCTCAAGGGCATCCGCCAGACGGTCGTCCGCGAGGACAACCCGCAGAACCGCGGACTGGTCAACACGGTGCGCCACCTCGTAACTGTTGAGGAGGTCTAACCATGACCATCAAACTGCACCACCTGCGCCCCGCAGCCGGATCCAAGTCGACGAAGATTCGCGTCGGCCGTGGTGAAGGTGGCAAGCGCGGCAAGACCGCAGGTCGCGGTACCAAGGGAACCGGCGCACGCAAGAACGTGCCGGCACGCTTCGAGGGTGGCCAGATGCCCCTCCACATGCGGCTCCCGAAGCTCAAGGGCTTCACCAACCGCAACCGTGTCGTGTTCCAGGTCGTGAACCTGCGCGACATCGAGCGTTTGTTCCCCGAGGGCGGTCAGATCGGTATCCCCGAGCTCATCGCCAAGGGCGCCGTTCGCAAGAACGAGCCCGTCAAGGTTCTCGGCGACGGAAACCTGACCGTGAAGGTCGAGATCTCGGCCAACAAGTTCACGGGCTCCGCCAAGGAAAAGATCGCCGCTGCCGGCGGTTCTGCAACCGAGGTATGAGCATCGGTTCGATGTGCTGAGTAGTAGCGCATCGACCAGCAGTTCGTGACGATGGCCGCAGCCACAGCTCTCGCAGCTGAGCTGCGGCCATCGTTGCCTCGGCACCACGTGCCGAGGTCGACCGAACGGACAGGGTCCAACACTGACCGTCGGGCGGTTCGATACGCACTGTTAGAGTTCTAGAGTTCACAGAAGTTCGTTTCGATGCGGGCGACGCATGTCGCTTGCAGTCCATGCTCGTGAGGCTCACGGGAGCAGCAGTTGCGCTCCCGACGATGCACTCGCAGCGTCAATGCAGTCGTGCCAGGAGGATCTTTGCTTTCCGCCTTCGTGTCGGCCCTCAGGACTCCTGACCTGAGACGGAAGATCCTCTTCACGCTCGGTCTGGTCGCCCTGTATCGCTTCGGTGCAACACTGCCGTCGCCGGGTGTCGACTACGCCAATGTCCGAGCATGCATCGACCAGGTCTCCGGTGGAGACTCGGCGGGCATCTACTCGTTGATCAACTTGTTCTCCGGTGGAGCGCTCCTACAGCTCTCGGTGTTCGCGATCGGCATCATGCCGTACATCACCGCCAGCATCATCGTGCAGCTGCTCACCGTCGTCATCCCGAAGTTCGAGGAACTCCGCAAGGAGGGGCAGTCGGGGCAGGCCAAGATGACGCAGTACACGCGTTATCTGTCGATCGCGCTGGCCATCCTGCAGGCGACCGGCCTGGTGGCCCTCGCTTCGCGTGGGCAGCTCCTTCAGGGATGCCAGCAGGACATCATCGCCGACCAGTCCATCTTCGGCCTCGTCATCATCGTGCTCGTCATGACCGCAGGTGCAGCCGTCGTCATGTGGTTCGGTGAGGTCATCACCGAGCGCGGTGTCGGTAACGGCATGTCGCTGCTCATCTTCGCCGGAATCGCCTCGCGTATCCCGTCCGAGGGCAACTCGATCCTCGAGAGCCGCGGCGGGTTGGTGTTCGGATTCGTCTGTTTCGCAGCGTTCCTGATCATCACCGGCGTGGTCTTCGTGGAGCAGGGTCAGCGTCGAATTCCCGTCCAGTACGCCAAGCGCATGGTCGGTCGAAAGATGTACGGCGGGTCGTCCACGTACCTTCCGCTCAAGGTCAACCAGGCCGGCGTCATCCCGGTGATCTTCGCGTCCTCGCTGCTGTACCTGCCGAACCTCATCGCCCAGCTCACCTCGGCGAGCACCGCGGTCGATCCGAGTTGGTGGCAGCGCATCATCAACGAGTACCTGGTGAACCCCGCGAACCCGGTCTACATCGCGATCTTCTTCGGTCTGATCGTCTTCTTCACGTACTTCTACGTGGCGATCACGTTCAACCCCGAGGAGCGCGCCGACGAAATGAAGAAGTTCGGCGGCTTCATCCCGGGCATCCGTCCGGGCAAGCCGACCGCCGACTATCTGAACTACGTCCTCAGTCGCATCACGTTGCCGGGCGCGGTCTACCTGGGCACCATTGCCGTGCTCCCGAACCTGTTCCTCGACATCGGTAGTTCGGGTGGAGGACAGAACCTCCCCTTCGGTGGCACCGCCGTGCTGATCATGGTCAGCGTCGGCCTGGACACCGTGAAGCAAATCGAAAGCCAGCTGATGCAGCGTAACTACGAAGGGTTCCTCAAGTGAGACTTGTTCTGCTCGGTCCCCCCGGTGCCGGCAAAGGCACCCAAGCCGTCCTCCTGTCCGAGAAGCTGGGCGTTCCGCACATCTCCACCGGCGACCTGTTTCGCGCGAACATCGGTGAGAAGACGGCCCTCGGACTCGAAGCGAAGAAGTACCTCGATGCCGGCGATCTGGTTCCCAGTGAGCTGACCATCGACATGGTCCGCAGCCGCCTCTCCGAGCCGGACGCCGTCAACGGCTTCCTGCTCGACGGCTTCCCTCGTTCGGTGGGTCAGGCCGAGGCACTGGTCGGCATCCTGGCGGATCTGAACGCGAAGCTCGACGCCGTACTGTCCTTCGTCGTCGACGAGGACGTCGTCGTCGAACGCATGCTCTCGCGTGGACGCGAGGACGACAAGGAAGACGTCATCCGGAACCGGCTCAAGGTGTACCGGGACGAGACCGCGCCGCTGCTCGACTACTACGAGGGTCAACTCGTCACGGTCGACGCGATCGGTGAGGTGGACGAGGTCAACGCTCGCGCGCTGAAGTCCATCGAGGACCACGGCAAGTAATGGCGTTCGGCCGTAAACGCAAGGTCGTGCCGTTCCGCAGTGCCGGCGAACTCGACGCCATGGCTGCGGCCGGCGCGGTCGTCGGCGCTGCTCTGGTTGCCGTCCGGGCAGCGGCGGTACCCGGTGTCTCGACACTCGAGCTCGACCGAGTGGCCGAGGCGGTCATTCGTGACGCCGGTGCCGTGCCGTCGTTCCTCGGTTACCACGGCTTCACCGGCAGTATCTGCTCGTCGGTGAACGACCGTGTGGTGCACGGCATTCCGTCGGCAGACGAGCTCTTGGTCGCGGGCGATCTGGTGTCCATCGACTGTGGGGCGGTTCTCGACGGTTGGCACGGAGACTCTGCATGGACATTCGGTGTCGGCGACATCATCGAGGCCGACGCCATGCTCAGTGAGGCGACGAGGCTGTCGATGGAAGCCGGCATCGCCGCGATGCTTCCCGGCAACCGGCTCACCGACGTCTCGCACGCCATCGAATCCGGAACCCATGCGGCCGAGCAGGCGCACGGGCGCAAGTACGGAATCGTCGACGGATACGGCGGTCATGGAATCGGCCGTGAAATGCACATGGACCCGTTCCTCGCGAACGAGGGTGCCCCCGGCAAGGGACCGGAGCTGGTCGTCGGATCCACCCTCGCGATCGAGCCCATGTTGACTCTCGGTACGTACGACACCGACATCCTCGACGACGGGTGGACGGTCGTGACGACCGACGGATCCCGGTCCGCGCACTGGGAACACACCGTTGCCGTCACCGAGGACGGACCCCGCATTCTGACCCTGCGACCCAGCTAGGTCCGACCCGGCCAGGTCACCAGGCCAACGATCCGTAGCGTCGACCGCCGCGGATCAGGCCGAGGTGCGCAGCCACCAGACGGAGCCAGAGCCGAGTGGGCATCTTGGTCACCGCAGTCGGAAGCAGTGGGTTCCGTACGCCGAGCATCAGCAGGGCGACGGAGATCGATCGGGCCCGGAAGGGCGGGCAGCCGTGTGCTCGGTGGAGGCCGCGCACGTGAGCCGATCCGTATCCCAGAGCGCCTGCTTGTTTCCAGTTATCCCGGTGGCCGGTGCGCAGTCGGTACGAGACCAGCGGTTCGGCGATGAAGTGCAATCGACAGCCGGCGTGCTGTGCGCGCCACGAGAACTCCATGTCCTCGCTCGCGTGTACGTGCTCGAGCATGCCGCCGAGCTCACGGTAGGTCGATCTGCGGCACGCCATGCTGGCACCGATGGCGAACGGGAGGAACGTCGACTTGCCTTGGTCCGACGGCGGTGCGAAGGGGGTCGATGCTCGCGTGGCAACGGAGTTCAGTGTCTCCGTCTCCAAACCGGTACCCACCAGGTCGTACTCGTCGAGGCCTGCAACGATGCGTCGGAGCCAGGTCGGATGCACCGCGTCGTCCGCGTCGCAGAATGCGAGCAGTTCGGTGCGGGCGGCGTCTGCGCCCCTGTTACGAGCGAACGATGCGCCCGGTTTTCCTTCGGCATCGACGTACTTCAGGTCCAGGGCACCACGGAGGCAATGGTTCTCGATGTGTTCGCGAAGGCCGTCGGTCGACCCGTTGTCGCTGATGATCACCGTGAACGGATGCTCGTAGTCCTGTCGAGCGAGAGCTCGTAGTTGATCGTCGAGAACATCCTTGGCGTTGTGGACTGGGATGATGACGGATACGACCGGGTTTCCGGCGCGCGTGTCTGATTTCAAGAGGGGTGCCTTGTAGTCGTCGTCGCGGAGACGGCCGTCGCTGCGAGCGCAGGCGGGACGGCCCGAAGTTGTGCGGCTGTGATGCAGCCCGGCAGAACGGTAGTCCAGGAAATCGAAGAGGGGCAAACGATGACCTGGAGCATGGACGCGGGACGCATTTGGCCAGACGTGCTTTACCCGGTAACATGGATCGACGGTGCGCCCTGCGTACCGGATGTTCGCGTGCCCTGGTGGGCTGCGAACCGTTCCGGCGACACATCGTCCCGTTCATTCGGGTCGGTCAGTGGGCATCACGGTAACGGAAACAGATGCAATCAACCAGGTGTGAGAGCCAGGATCGCGGAGGATATGGCCAAGAAAGACGGTGCTATCGAGGTAGAGGGCCGAGTTGTCGAACCGCTGCCCAATGCGATGTTTCGCATTGAGCTCGAAAACGGCCACAAGGTACTCGCTCACATCAGCGGAAAGATGCGTCAGCACTACATCCGCATCCTTCCCGAGGATCGCGTCGTGGTGGAGCTTTCGCCCTACGACCTCACGCGTGGACGCATCGTTTACCGCTACAAGTAACAGCTTCCCCGGCCACGTCCGGTCGGGGAGAACCATGCTCGGGGCCACTGCATGCAGCGGGGCCGAGCTACACACAGGAGATCAACGACGTGAAGGTTCAGCCGAGCGTCAAGAAGATCTGCGAAAAGTGCAAGGTGATTCGTCGTAACGGACGCGTCATGGTGATCTGCGACAACCTGCGTCACAAGCAGCGTCAGGGATAACCACCGAGCATTTCGCACGTCGGCTTGGCAACAGCTAGAAGATGACCTCCCAGCACCAACCGCGACACACGCGTTGCGGCATACCCCCGGCACGGAGGCCGGGGCCCCACTGAGTTTGTTGAAAGACGCTTCCCACCCCAGCGGTGAGAAGGACACAGGGGACGGACTGGGAGCAGACCTCCGGACAAGAAAAGGAAATGCCACATGGCACGTCTCGCAGGTGTGGATCTGCCGCGCGAAAAGCGCATGGAGATCGCACTGACTTACATCTACGGCGTCGGCCGTACCCGCTCCAAGGAAATCCTCACAGCGACGGGCGTCAGCCCCGACCTGCGAAGCAAGGATCTCGGCGACGACGATCTGCGCAAGCTCAGCGATTACATCAACGAGTCCCTCAAGGTCGAGGGCGACCTGCGCCGCGAGGTGCAGGCCGACATCCGTCGCAAGATCGAAATCGGCTGCTACCAGGGTCTTCGCCACCGTCGTGGTCTGCCCGTCCGTGGACAGCGCACCAAGACCAATGCGCGTACCCGTAAGGGACCCAAGCGCACCATTGCCGGCAAGAAGAAGGCGAAGTAATGCCCCCCAAAGCACGCGGTACCGGTCCGAAGAAGGCGCAGAAGACGCGTCGCAGGGACAAGAAGAACGTCCCGCACGGATCTGCGCACATCAAGAGCACGTTCAACAACACGATCGTGTCGATCACCGACCCCGCCGGAAACGTCATCTCGTGGGCGTCCTCGGGACACGTGGGCTTCAAGGGCTCGCGCAAGTCGACTCCGTTCGCCGCACAGCTCGCAGCCGAGAACGCTGCGCGCAAGGCACAGGAGCACGGCGTCAAGAAGGTCGACGTCTTCGTCAAGGGTCCCGGCTCCGGCCGTGAGACCGCGATCCGCTCGCTTCAGGCCGCTGGCCTCGAGGTCGGCACCATCTCCGATGTCACCCCTCAGCCGCACAACGGCTGCCGTCCGCCCAAGCGGCGTCGGGTCTAGCGGGAAGGAAAGGTTTAGAAAATGGCACGTTATACCGGTCCTATCACCCGCAAGTCGCGTCGTCTGCGCGTCGACCTCGTCGGAGGCGACCAAGCGTTCGAGCGTCGTCCCTACCCGCCCGGCCAGCACGGCCGCGCGCGGATCAAGGAGAGCGAGTACCTGCTCCAGCTGCAGGAGAAGCAGAAGGCTCGCTTCACCTACGGCGTCATGGAGAAGCAGTTCCGTCTGTACTACAAGGAAGCCAACAGGACCGTCGGCAAGACCGGCGAGAACCTGCTGACCATCCTCGAGAGTCGTCTCGACAACGTCGTCTACCGTGCCGGACTGGCACGTACGCGTCGTCAGGCCCGTCAGCTGGTCACGCACGGTCACTTCCTCGTGAACAACAAGCGCGTCGACATCCCCAGCTACCGCGTCTCGCAGTACGACATCATCGATGTCCGTGAGAAGTCAGCACAGACGCTGCCGATCCAGATCGCTCGCGAAAGCTACGGCGACCGTCCCGTCGCCCCGTGGCTGCAGGTCGTTCCCAACCGTCTTCGCATCCTGGTGCACAGGTTGCCGGAGCGCGCACAGATCGATGTGCCGCTCCAGGAGCAGCTCATCGTCGAGTACTACTCGAAGTAAGGCGCAGCACGCATGTGAGTCTCCCCGCGAGGCTCACATGCGTCTTCGCCTCCACACGTGGGCGTCAAATAGCGGACGCCCGTACAGGAGGAACACACAATGCTCATTTCACAGCGCCCGACGCTGACCGAAGAGGTCATCGCCGACAACCGCTCGAAATTCGTCATCGAGCCGCTCGAGCCCGGCTTCGGTTACACACTCGGCAACTCGCTCCGCCGCACCCTGCTGTCGTCGATCCCCGGCGCTGCTGTCACCAGCATCCGTATCGACGGCGTCCTCCACGAATTCACCACCGTCCCCGGAGTCAAGGAAGATGTCACCGACATCATCCTGAACCTCAAGGGCCTCGTGGTGAGCTCCGAAGAAGACGAACCGGTCACCATGTACGTCCGCAAGCAGGGCCCAGGCGCTGTGACCGCAGGCGACATCGTGCCTCCGGCCGGCGTCACGGTGAACAACCCCGATCTGCACATCGCGACCCTGAACGACAAGGGCAAGTTGGAGATCGAGCTCGTCGTCGAGCGCGGTCGCGGCTACGTCCCCGCTGTTCAGAACAAGGCATCGGGTGCCGAGATCGGCCGTATTCCGGTCGACTCGATCTACTCACCCGTGCTCAAGGTCACCTACAAGGTGGAGGCCACCCGCGTCGAACAGCGCACCGACTTCGATCGGCTCGTTCTCGACGTGGAGACCAAGAATTCCATCACCGCGCGGGACGCGCTCGCTTCGGCGGGCAAGACCCTGGTTGAGCTCTTCGGCCTCGCCCGTGAGCTGAACGTCGAAGCAGAAGGCATCGAGATCGGACCCTCGCCCGCCGAGGCCGATCACATTGCTTCCTTCGGACTCCCCATCGAGGATCTGGACCTCACCGTCCGGTCCTACAACTGCCTCAAGCGCGAGGGTGTTCACACCGTCGGCGAGTTGGTTGGTCGTACCGAGTCCGATCTGCTCGACATCCGTAACTTCGGGCAGAAGTCCATCGACGAGGTGAAGGTCAAGCTGCATTCGCTCGGCCTCTCCCTCAAGGACAGCCCCGCGTCGTTCGATCCGAGCACCGTGCCTGGCTACGACGCCACCACGGGCACGTGGAGTGACACCGACGCCGGCTCCTTCAGCGACACCGAAGGTGCCGAGCAGGACTACGCCGAGACAGAACAGCTGTAATCAGCTCGCTGGAGCTCTTACTAGGAGATTCATCATGCCCAAGCCCACCAAGGGCCGCCGTCTCGGCGGGTCGGCGTCGCACCAGAAGGCCATCCTGGCCAACCTGGCGACGTCACTCTTCGAGCACGGCCGCATCACCACCACCGAGTCGAAGGCCAAGCGCCTTCGTCCCCACGCCGAGAAGCTCGTCACCCATGCGAAAAAGGGTGATCTGGCGCATCGTCGTGAGGTTCTCAAGACGATCAACAACAAAGATGTCGTGCACAAGCTGTTCGCCGAGATCGGGCCTTTCTTCGCCGATCGCGACGGTGGCTACACGCGCATCATCAAGACCGTCCCCCGCAAGGGTGACAACTCGCCGATGGCCATCATCGAGCTCGTCAACGAGCAGACGGTGTCCAACGAAGCCGATCGCGCTCGCCGCGTGAAGGCTTCGCAGGCTGCTCCCGCCGCAACCGAGGCTCCGGCCGAGGACGCGACCGACGAGAACGTCGTCGAGGCTGTCGAAGCCGACGCGACCGACGCCGAGGTTGCCAACGCCGACGCAGTCATCGACGGCATCGAGGACAACGACGCACACGCGTCGGACGCCCCCGAGGCCGAGGAAGCAAAGAAGGACTAGTCCTTTTGAGCTCCGAGCACGATCGAAGCGGGCCCGCCATTCCCTCCGGGGAGGGCGGGCCCGCTTTTTCGGTACCCACCAGATTTCGGCTCGACATCTCGTACGACGGCACGAGCTTCTCCGGGTGGGCGCGCCAACCGGGCATTCGCACCGTGTGCGGAGTGCTCGAAGAAGCTTTCTCCACGGTGCTGCGGCAACCGATAGAGCTGACCGTGGCGGGGCGAACCGACGCGGGAGTCCACGCAGCGGGACAGGTGGCGCACTTCGACGCCGTCGACGTTCCGGACGATCTCGACCGACTGGTCCGCCGAATGGCACGGTTTCTGCCCACCGACGTTCGCGTGCGTGCCATCAGCGCCGTCTCCGGTGATTTCGACGCGCGATTCTCGGCGTACCGCAGGCATTACGAATATCGTTTCGGCACTGCGCTCTACGGCGTCGACCCCCTCGATGTCGCCGGTGTCGTCTCCTGGCCCAGGCCTATCGATCTGGACGCGATGCGCGAGGGATCCGCGGGATTGATCGGCCTGCACGATTTCGCCGCGTTCTGCAAGCGACGTGATGGTGCCACCACCGTTCGGGAACTGCAGCGCTTCGACTGGGAGCGCGACGGCGACCGTCTCACCGCGTACGTCAGCGCCGACGCGTTCTGCTGGTCGATGGTCCGTAGCCTCGTCGGTGCAATGCAGGCCGTGGGGGAAGGGCGCCGAACTCCCGACTGGGCGCGGTCGCTGTTGACTCGCAGGGAGAGGGCGAGCGAGGTGGCGGTGGCTCCGGCGCACGGATTGTCCTTGGTTCGAGTCGACTACCCGCCGGCCGACGAGCTGGCTGCCCGTAACGCGGCCACCCGAGAAGTGCGCACGGCGATCACCGATGACAGTTGCTGTGGGGGAGAGGGCTGACCGAGCGTCACCGGGTCTAGTGTCGGAGCGATGCAGCCGATACAGCTCGCCATCGTCGTCGGTAGTGTGCGTGCCGGTCGAGTGGGACCGACCGTCGCGGCCTGGGTTCGAGGTGTTGCAGCCGAACGCACCTCCGTCGAGGTGGTCGACGTCGACTTGGCCGATTTCGAGTTGCCCAACTCCCTGGCTCCGTGCGAGGACTCCGAACGCTTCACCGGAATCATCGGTGCCGCCGACGCCTTCGTGTTCGTCACCCCCGAGTACAACCACGGCGTACCCGGTGCGTTGAAGACTGCGCTCGACACGGTGAAGTACGAGTGGCGCGGTAAGCCGGTGGGGTTCGTCTCGTACGGCGGGCTCGGCGGGGGAGTTCGAGCCACCGAACAGTTGCGGCAGATCACCGCCGAACTGCACATGGTCTCCGTTCGAGACGCGGTGTCGCTGCATCGGGTGCGCAAGCGGTTCGACGAATCGGGAGGCATCGACGATGCAGCCGCCGTCGACGCTCTCGGGCGTCTTCTCGACCAACTGGAGTGGTGGGCCGACGCGGTGGCCGGCGCTCGTGGGCGTGCCGACTACCCCGGCTGAGAATCGGTCATGCTCGAACCGCGGGGCGCAGACTTCTGGGCCGTCCGATGAAGGCCGTTTCCTGCGGAATGGTGACCAGAGTCAACTCGACGTCGAGTGGACCGGACCGGACTCGAATTCGATCACCCGACGCGTGGGGTTGGACGATCGTCAGATCCGCCTCCGAGCGCTGCATGCTTCGCTCCTGTTCGGGGCGGCCGGTCCGCGGTAGGTGCTCGGACAACGAGATCACGGTGACGCCCGACGGTCCCTGTTGCGCAGGCGGTGCCGAACCGTCGGCGAAGTCGATGAGGATCACGTCGTACGAGGGACGGGATCGGGATGTGGTGCCGTCGACCAGTAGTCGATCGGGATCCCCGATGGCGTCGAGGAGTGCGCGCCAGGCGTGGGGGCGATCGGTGCGGACGAGGACCCTGGCACCGGTGGCGATGGCGCGGAACAGCAGTTGCTGAGCGAGGTAGAGCTCTCCGACGATGCGCACTCGCGTCAGTCCAGGCCCGAACAGCCGCACCGCGACACCGTGTCCGCGGGCGTCGGATCCCAGCAGCTGGCCGCAGCCACTCACCGGGAGCATCAACTCGTTCACCGTCGAGACATCGAGGATTCGGCTGGGAGACAACGATTTCGGTGCAGGTACGGCCAGTGGAAGCTGGGCGAGAATACCGTCGCGTTGACTTCCGCTCATCGAGGTCAACGCGCGTACGCGAGGCTTCGTGATCGGTGTCCGGGCGGCGAATCTGCACGACGCACGGACGTGCACCTTTCCTGGGTCGCGGGTGGGCTGCAGGTGGAAGGACATCGTCGTTCCGAGGGACGGTGTTGCCCACAGGGTGGCGATGTCCTCGGCAGTGATTGCGCTGCAATCGATTCCGAACCCCGTACTCGACGCACCAGGCATGGGTGCCGTCGACCATGTCTGAGTAAGGTCGTCGGTGCTCACTCCCCGGCAGAGCTGCGACACGGCCGACCGAAGTTCGGAGCTCGTCAACAGTCGCGAGGACAGACCGTGCGCGTGCAGAGCGCGGAGGACACGCGTGGTCGCGACGACAGCGGTGCGGGCTGCGCCGGCCCTGCCTCCGCCTCTGACCTCGATCGCCCGAGCATTCGCGCGCAGGTCGAGAGTGACTGCCACCCAGACGGTTCGCACCGCTACGGCCGGTAGCGGACCGATGAGTCCCTCGTACACCTCGGTGGCGACAGAACCTGCCGAGCTGCGGAAACCGAGGGCGACGACGTCGATCGAGCAGACCTCGATGTCGTGCTGGGTCAGACACGACGCCAACGCGTCGACAGGGAGCGCGTACTGCGTCTCGGCGCTCGCCCTGCCGAGGACCGTGGTGGAGTGCTCGGGCGGGACGATCTCGATGGTGCAGGTGACGGTGTCGCGCTGCCAGTGGACGCCGACCGGGCCGCCTGCGGTGTCGGTGTGTTCCGTGGTCACGCCGACATCGGGCGCGCGATCGGCGAGAAACCTCCAGATGGCCCGGACCCAGTCGACGACCGGTCTACGCCGAACGGCCACGAACGGAACGAGCGCTACTGCCACAGCGGCGAGCAGAGCCCATCCGGTCCGTACCTGTGCCGCATACAAAGCCAGACTGATCGCCACGGCTGCGGTCTCGGCCACGATCACCCGCCGGTTCGTGGGCGCGACGAAGGGGACGGCGGCGCGCCCACGCTCTGCCCAACCGATACGCGTCATCGAAACCCTCCCCCCGAAGGTCGCAGTGCCCCATCGATGACCGCCAACGCGGTCGCCGAGGTGTGCGGAGGAACTGTACTGTGTCGCGTGACCCGAATGGGGATCGGGTCGTCTGCACAATCCTGGGGAGGAATCATGGCGTCGACGCCGACAACCAAGTGGCAGGTCGGCGGTTACCGCTTTCTCGTCCGCAGAATGGAACACGCACTGATCAGACGCGACGTTCGGATGCTGCACGATCCGATGAAGTCGCAGTCGCGGGCACTGCTGGTGGGTGTCGTCATCGCCTGCATCGGTTTGGCGGGATGCGCTGCGCTGGCGCTGTTTCGGCCACAGGACAAGATCGGCGACGCGTCGATCGTGGTCGGTAAGGACTCGGCCGCCATGTTCGTGAAAGTGGACGACGTGTTTCATCCGGTGCTCAATCTCGCGTCGGCTCGCTTGATCGTCGGCAAGCCCGACAACCCGCTGACGGTCAAGGAATCCGAATTGTCGGCACGACCCCGCGGCGCGCTGGTGGGTATACCCGGTGCTCCGTCTGCGCTGCCGTACGACGGTGACGGCAGCGCGGAAACGTGGACCGTCTGCGACACCGTCGACCCGATCGCAGGAGTGACCTCGACAACGGTTGTGGTGGGCGATCCTCGATACGGTGAAAGCACGGCTGCGCTCGCCGACTCCGAGGCGTTCCTCTGGACATCCGACGGCACTGCGTATCTCGTGCACAACGGCACCAAATCGCCGGTCGATCTGAACAACAGGGCAGTGGTCCGCGCACTCGGACTCGAGGATGCGACACCGTCCCCGGTCAGTGCGGGTCTGCTCAATTCCGTGCCCGAATCGCCGCCGGTCGCAGCACCGTTCGTTCCCCGAGCGGGTGAGGCTCCTGCGTTCCCGTTCGACGGCCGGACGATCGGTTCGGTCGTGCAGGTCGCCGGTCGCGACATTCGGTACTACGTGGTTCTCGAGGACGGAATCCAGGCGATCAACGAAACTGCGGCACTGCTGATCAAATTCACCGATTCGCAGGGTAGTCCGGATATTGCCGCCGTCAATCCCGACCTGCTCGCGAACGCTCCCAAAACCTCTTCTGGACTGGAGGTTTCGACGTTTCCGGCGACCACTCCTGCGATCGTCGATACCGGTGAGCGCCCGGTCGGGTGCTTGACGTGGGAGCCACTCGGAGCTGCCGACGGCGGACCGTCGGCTCGACTGATCGAGTCCGCCGGTCGCGGATTGCCGCTCGAGACCGGTTCCCAACCGGTTGCGTTGGCTCAGGCAGATGGCGGCGGCGACGCCGTCGATCAGGTCTATCTGGCACCCGGTAGCGGCGGGTTCGTGCGCAGTACCGGAATCTCCACGTCGAGTACACGTCAGGGCAGTGTCTTCTTCGTGGCCGACACCGGAGTGCGCTACGGCGTCGACGGTGCCGAGGCCGCGTCGGCGCTGGGTTTCGGACCGCCGGCACCCGCGCCCTGGCAGATACTCCAATTGCTCGGCAGTGGGCCCACTCTGGGGCGCGACCAGGCCCTGACGATGCACGACGGTGTCGCTCCCGACCCGCAGGCCGCGGCACTTCCGACGAAGTAGCGTCCGGCTCAGTCGAGCCTGCCGCGTCGGCGCAGAGGCACCGACAGCGCGAGCCCTAGTGCCAGGATCACCGCCGCCAGCACCGAACCGGTGACCGCTGTGGTCCGCGGGCGATGATCCGGAGTGGGCGGCGGCAACGGCGCACTCATCGCAACACTGTCCGCAGGGACCGGGAGGGGAGCAGGCGTCACCGAATCGGTCACCGCTGCAAGCGGATCGACGATGCCGTGGCCGACGAGGGGATTCCACCCTTCGGCCGGCGCATGCGCCGTTCGTTCGATCCGGTCCACCACCTCCAGCGCCGACAGCTCGGGCCGGTGAGCGCGCACCAGCGCCGCCACCGCCGCAACCAGCGGTGCCGCAAAACTCGTTCCTGTCATGGGAAGCACGCCATCGGTGCCGAGGGTGCCGTTCGCCAGTCCGTTGCCCGTCGGCGACAGCGAGGTCATATTCGAGCCCGGAGCGGCGACGTCGACCCACGGACCGGCCAGGCCGAACGGAGACGGTGTGCCATCCGACTCGACCGAACCGACAGTCAATACGTCGTCGAACCACGCCGGAGTGGCGATGGTCGCGAAGGACGCCCACGGGTCGGCACCGGGCCGAAGCGGGTCGGTCATCGGGTTCTGTGCCTGGCAGGCAGCGCTGCCGAGATTGCCGGCTGCTGCGACGACGACGACATTTCTTTCTCGGACGGCGTAGTGCACGGCCGCACCGAGCGGACCGTCGGCCACGCCGCCTCCCGCAGGCACACAGGCGACCTCGGAGATGTTGATGACCGAGGCGCCGGAGTCCACCGCGGTGCGGATGGCCATCGCCATCGTGCGTACGTTGCCGTAGCCCGCTGCATTCTCCGGTTCGGCCCCCTGCTCCTCCTCCGGCCTGTTGTCGACGATCTGAAAGACATTGCTGGACTGACGAATCGACAGTATGCGTGCGTCGGGTGCGCCCCCGGCGAATCCGCTGCCCGGTGCGGTCTGCGCGGCGATCAGGCCGGCGACCATCGTTCCGTGCGCGTCGCAGTCGAACAACCCGTCGCCTGCGCTGACGTAGTCACCGCCGGCGATCAAGCCCGGTAGGCGCGGATGAGCGGTGACTCCGGTGTCGATGACGGCAACCACTTGACCTGCCCCACGGGTGATGGGCCAGACCGATGCGAAGTCGAGTGCCTTCTGCGCGGTCGGGACGTCCTGGGCATCGGCGGTCGAGGACGGAAGGGCGCAGGCATTCTTCTGTTCGGTGGGTTCGAGTGGGCCGGGTGGACTCGGTGCAGGCAGCTGGAACGGGTCGATCACCGGACGTTCGGCGAGTGCCGGATACACGCCGATGACGGCGTTCGACGACAGGGCAAGAGCAGTGAACGCCGCGATGACGATCGTTCGCTGTTTGCGCGGCGTCACAGCCCGCGGACGACGCTGTACAGACCGCACACCCACACTGCGATCGGAATGACCAGGGCGATGGTGGCATATTCGAGCAGCTCGGCCGATCGCCGCATCACCGGCGAGTACGTGCGGGTGGGCACGAAGGCCCCGAAGGTCGATGCCGTCACCGCGCCTGCCAGTGCCACACCGAACAAGGCGAGAGCGTATTCGGGTGATGCAACGACCGCACCGGCGAATAGCGCCAGCAGAATCGCCGTTCCGCCTGCGACCAGCGGAACTGCGTGCGTCACAACGGCATACGTGCGTCCGCGCAGCAGCAGGACAAGCGCACACAGCGCTGCGAGCGCGACCGCAGGCCACCGGACACCACCGTCGGAATCGGCTGCCGCCGAGACGAGCACGCCCGCCACCACCGCGACGGTGAACGCCGACAGCAGACCGGTCAGGTAGCTACGCGCTCCGGCCGCGGCGATCTGCAGATCGGCGAACGAGATCGCGTCGAGTTCGGCTTCCTCCACAGTGTCCAACGGTGCGCCTGCAGTGGGGACCGGGGGAAGCGGCAACTTGGCCTGCATCATCGACACTCTGGCAGAGAGCGCAATTCCGGCCAGGCCGGTGAGCGCAGCGGCAGTGCCGATCGCCGGTTGCGGGATGGTGGTGAACAGTGCGCACACCGCGGCAGCGAACGTCAGAAGTGACAGCACTATCGCAGCGGTGAACAGTGCGAACCCGGTCCCGCCGATACGAAGTGACAGGAGGGCGATCGCGCCTGCCATGGCCGAACCCAGCATCAGCTGAGCCGCACCGAACTGCCCTGGTACCAGCACAGTTCCGCCGGTGAACATCAGGGCGACGGCACACCCACCGAAGAGGACAGCGACGGAGTGCTGGCGATAGACCCGCCCCAGAATCACCCCCGCGATCGCGAAGAGAATCGACGCAGTGACCGCAGCGAGTCCCTCGACAAGACTGCCGACGTGCTCGGCTCCCGCCCGGATCGGCCCGCGCAACAAGACCGCGCAAGCCGAGATCACCAGGACTCCGGTGACGACCGAACCCACCGTGCGCGCCGTACGCGCAGTCCAGTGCGCAACATCGTCACTACCCGATCGCGCAACGGAATACATGAGGTCGTCGAACAGCGGAACCGGCGCGGGCCGCTCGGCCACACCCAACACGAGCAACTCCCCGTCGCGCACCGACAACTCGGCCAACGTCGCAGTCTGCGACAACGGTGGACACCCGATCCGCGCAAGCGTCCATGCCACGGGCAACCCGTCCGACGAGGGATCCTCGTCGCCGGGATCTCCCGCTGTTCTGGGTCGTTCCGCAGGCTCCACTCCCGCTCTCCCCGGTCGTTCCGCAGGCTCCACTCCCGCCGCAATCATGTCGACGATCCCCGGAACGAGAAGCGAGACCGGAACGTCCACCGGCAGGGCCATGTCCACCTGCGTGGACCTGGCCAACACCGTCACCCGGCAGACTTCCTGGGCAAAGACGGACTGCGCGCCCGATGCTCGCCTACTCGCGTCCGATGCACTCGGTGACTGTGTCGGATCGGCAGGTGCCGTGCGTGACGGCACAATGCCGGCCGATGGACGGCTGTCGGCGCGTGTCATGAAGATCCCCCCGGATGCGTTCGATTCGCGTTCCGATGCCCGCCCCAGTGGGCATCGGTGTCCAAACCTTACGACATCGCGGCGACAAGCCATTGCTCGTCGGGATCTGCCGGCGGAGTGCGCAGCTCTCAGGCAGGAACCAGGTCACTCACCTGTGCGAGCAACTCGAACGAGCGAAGCCACGACGCGCGGTCGGACACACCGGACGCGACGATCAGCTCGTCCGCCCCGGTGCGTTCGGCGAATCGATCCAGGTAGTCCTTCACCATGTCCGGCGTGCCGACGGCCGAGTACTTGGTCATCTTCGCGATCTGTTGGCCCGCAGGCGCTTCGAGGACCATGTCGGCTTCCTCGTCGGTGAAGGTCCGGCCGCGGCCGAGCAGTAGGCTGACGCGACTGCGCTTGGTACGGAGGAACTGCGCCTGTGCATCGGCGAGCGAATCGGCCGCGATCACGTTGACACCCACGATCAGGTGCGGCTCCGACAACTGCGCGGACGGTCGGAAGTCACGCCGATAGATCTCGACGGCCTGCTCGAGAGCGTCGGGTGCGAAGTGCGAGGCGAAAGCATAGGGCAGGCCGAGTGCAGCGGCGAGCTGCGCGCCGAAGAGCGACGACCCCAAGATGTACAGCGGTACTTCGGTACCTGCGCCGGGAGTCGCGCTCACTCCTGGGATCAGGGACTCCGTCGACAGGTAGCCCTGCAGTTCCTGGACATCCTGGGGAAAGCGATCGGCCGACGCGGGATCGCGCCGCATCGCTCGCATCGTGACCTGGTCGCTGCCGGGGGCGCGGCCAAGACCCAGATCGATTCGTCCCGGGTGCAGCGTCGCCAAGGTGCCGAACTGCTCGGCGATGGTCAACGGCGCGTGATTGGGAAGCATGATCCCGCCGGATCCGAGCCGGATTCGCTCGGTGTTGGCGGCGACGTGGCCGATGAGAACCGATGTGGCCGACGACGCGATCGTCTTCATGTTGTGGTGCTCGGCGTACCAGATGCGTCGGTATCCCCAGTTCTCGGCATGCTGAGCGAGTGTGACGCTTGCATCGAAGCTGTCGCGGACTGTTTCGCCCTCGCCCACATGAGCGAGATCGAGGATGGACAAGGGTACGGACACGGTGGGGCCAGCCTTTCGTTCGTCGAGCGCGCGGCGAGGAGCCGCATTCAGGTGCAACGGTGTCGGGCAGCGTTCTATTTCTCGTCGGACGGACCGGTGGTCCCGTGGGTCCGTCCTACGAGACGGCAGCTGTGGACCGCCCGGTCTTCGATGCGTTAGCCTGTCGACCTGCGGCCTCGGGGGGAGGCTGCCGCGATGCAGTTCTGGGGGCGTTGCCGTGGGGGCGGATCGATGAGTACCGTGCGCTTCGTTCGCGGTGCCCGACGCGAAGTACCTCGATCTCCGGGCGGTGAAGTCACGCTGCAGCCGCCGCCCGAAATTCCGCGCGCGGTGCCGGGCAATCTACTGATGAAGCTGATGCCGCTGGTGATGGTCGCCGCGATGGTCGGGATGGTCGCGCTGATGTTCACCTCCGGGGCAGCTGCGAACCCGATGATGCTGATGTTCCCGGCCATGATGTTGATGTCCATGGTGGGGATGTTGGCCGGCGGCGGGAAGTCCGGCGGAGCGCGCACGGCCGAGGCGAACGAGGACCGCAAGGATTACCTCCGCTATCTGGATCAGCTCCGCCGCGACGTCGCCGAGACCGAGCGAGCGCAACGCCGAGCCCTCGAATGGAGTCACCCGGCCCCCGACACGTTGTGGTCGATCGCCGGAACCGAGCGCATGTGGGAACGGCGACTGTCGGATCCGGATTTCGCACACGTACGAGTCGGCCGTGGGGATCAGCGGCTTGCCACTCGACTGGTTCCGCCGGAAACGGGGCCGGTGGAAGAACTCGAACCCGTCTCGGCCGTGTCTCTACGTCGATTCGTGCGGGCGCATTCGGTGGTGGCCGCGCTGCCGACTGCGGTGTCGCTGAGGGGATTTGCGGCGTTGTCCGTAGCGGGCGACCGCGACGGAGCCCGCGCGATGGTGCGCGCGATGTTGGCCTCGTTGTGCAGCTTTCACGGACCCGATCACGTCGCTGTCGCGATCGTCTGCGGTCCGGACACCGTGCAGCAGTGGGAGTGGGCCAAGTGGCTGCCGCACACTCAGCACGACGCTCTGCGCGACGGGGCCGGGTCCGCTCGGATGATCTTCGGCAGCTTTCTCGAACTCGAAAGCGCGCTGGGCGACGTGCTGTCGATGCGAAATCGCTTCGCGCGCGGAGCTGTGCCGGTTGCAGGCGTCGTGCAGTTGGTGATCGTGGTGGACGGCGGGCTTCTCGACAACCGATCGACCGACCTCACCGACACGGGCCTCGATTCCGTCACGATCGTCGATCTGTCCGGCATCTGCCCAGGACTCGCCGCGTCGCGTGGACTCCGATTGTTCGCCGAGAACGGGTCGATAGGCGCGGTCAGCGGAACCACGGTCGAGGTGTTCGCCGTCGCGGATTCGATGAGCACCACCCAAGCGCACGCCGTCGCTCGACGCCTGTCGCCGTATCGTGTGCCGTCGTCCTCGTCGGTCGTCGATGTGGTCGACGACGACGGAGTCCGGATCTCGGGATGGAACAGCCTGGTCGGTATCGCCGATGTCGGCGCACTCGACACGGATCGAGCGTGGACGATGCGGCGCGGACGCGAGAGGCTGCGGGTACCGATCGGTGTCGCCCCCGACGGCAGCGCCGTCGAGATCGACCTGAAGGAATCCGCCGAGAACGGCATGGGACCTCACGGATTGTGTATCGGAGCAACAGGTTCCGGAAAATCGGAGTTCCTCCGCACACTCGTGCTCGGCTTGGTGTCGACTCACTCGCCGGAACAGCTGAACCTGGTGCTCGTCGACTTCAAGGGCGGCGCGACGTTCGCGGGCCTGGAATCGGCACCGCACGTGGCCGCGGTCATCACCAACCTGTCCGAGGACTTGGCCTTGGTGGATCGAATGCGCGATGCGTTGGCCGGTGAAATGAACCGACGGCAGGAGTCGCTGCGCTCGGCCGGCAACTTCGCGAACGTCTCCGACTACGAGAGGGCGCGCGCCGCGGGAGCGGATCTGGCACCGATGCCCGCGCTGTTCGTGGTGGTCGACGAGTTCTCGGAATTGCTCAGCCAGCAACCGGAATTCGCCGAGCTGTTCGTCGCGATCGGCAGGCTCGGACGTTCGCTGCACATGCACCTGCTGCTCGCCAGCCAGCGCCTCGAAGAAGGAAAATTGCGCGGTCTCGACAGTCACCTGTCGTACCGCATAGGCCTGAAGACGTTCTCCGCGAACGAGTCTCGATCGGTGCTCGGAGTTCCCGACGCCTATCACCTTCCCGCGCAGCCGGGTGCGGGCTACCTCAAGTGCGATTCGGCCGAGATCGTCAGGTTCGCTGCGGCATACGTCTCCGGTCCGTACTCGCCGCCGCGGTCCGGTCCCGGCGCTCGGCCCTCGCTCGGGGGCGACATCAGGCCGAAACCCTTCACCGCGTACGCGGTACCGCTCGACTCCATCGATCTCGGCCGCATCGAGGCTGCCGCTGCGCCGGAGGTCGAACAGGATCCGGTCGACTCCGACAGCACCGGTGCGACGGTGCTCGACGTGGTCGTCGGACGCATTCGGGGTCGCGGAATGCCGGCCCACGAGGTGTGGCTGCCACCGTTGGACACCTCACCCACCTTGAATCGGTTGCTGCCCGGATCGGTTCCGACCGAGCGCACCGGTCCGCTCAGCACGCTGCGGGCCCCGATCGGCATCATCGACCGGCCTTTCGATCAGCGCCGCGATCTGCTGACCGTCGATCTGTCCGGTGCTGCGGGCCACGTCGCCATCGTCGGTGCCCCGCAATCGGGTAAGTCGACGGCGCTTCGGTCGTTGATCCTGGCTCTCGCGATGACGCATTCGCCGGCACAGATCCAGTTCTACTGCTTGGACTTCGGCGGCGGAACGTTGGCCGGGCTGGCCGATCTGCCACATGTCGGATCGGTGGCCAACCGCCTCGATGTCGATCGGGTTCGGCGGACCGTGGCCGAGGTCGCCGGTGTCGTTCGGCAGCGAGAGAGGACATTCCGTGATCGCGGGATCGACTCGATGGCCGAGTTCCGACGGCGACGTGCAACGCAACCCGTCGACCCCGAGGATCGGTTCGGCGACGTCTTTCTCGTCATCGACGGTTGGCCGTCCATCAGGTCCGATTTCGAGAGTCTCGAACAGCAGATCGCCACCTTGACGACTCAGGGCCTCGCTTTCGGTCTGCATCTGATCCTCACCGCGTCGCGGTGGGCGGAAGTTCGGCCTGCGACCAAGGACCTGATCGGTACCCGATTGGAACTGCGGCTCGGCGACCCGTCGGATTCGGACATGGGGCGCGCCAAGGCGGCGAGCGTTCCCGAGGGCAGGCCGGGCCGGGGCATGACCAGGGACGGTCTGCATCTGTTGATCGCACTTCCACGGGTGGACGACGTCTGCTCCGTCGACGATCTGTCTCGCGCAGTCGGTCGGTCGGTCGCCGCGATCGCGGCGGCATCTGCGGGAACCCAAGCGCCGCCGGTGCGGATGCTGCCGGAGCTGCTCGAGAGATCCGCGGTACTCGATCAGCTCGGTGATGCGTGGCCACGAACCCGTGGCGATATCCCCGAGCTCGGAGTTCCCATCGGCATCGACGAGGCCGAGTTGGCGCCCGTGGTGGTCGACTTCGCGGAGAATCCACACTTCGTCGTGTTCGGCGACAGCGAGTGCGGCAAGACTTCTCTGTTGCGCGGAATCTGTCGATCGCTCGTCGAGGCGAATTCGTCCGACAGCGTCAAACTCATCGTCGCGGACTACCGCCGAACTCTCCTGGGTGCAGTCGATTCCGAGCATCTGGCCGGGTATGCGGCTTCGCAGGCGACGCTGACGGCCATGCTCGTCGACCTCGCCGGCCGGATGGCCGATCGCATGCCGGGTGCAGACGTGACCCAGCAGCAGCTTCGCGAGCGGTCGTGGTGGAACGGCCCCGAGGTGTTCGTCGTCGTCGACGATTACGACCTGGTCGCCACGTCGTCAGGAAATCCGTTGGCCCCATTGGTGGAACACCTTCCCCATGCCCGAGACATCGGGCTGCACGTCATCGTGGCGCGTCGTTCGGGCGGGGCAGGTCGGGCGCTGTTCGACCCGGTGATCGGGCGGTTGCGTGATCTGGTGACGCCGGGACTGGTCATGAGCGGAAGCCGCGACGAGGGGAACCTGCTCGGGACGGTACGTCCGAGTGCCATGCCGCCCGGACGTGGAGTGTTCGTCGACCGCTCCGGCCAGTCACTCGTTCAGCTCGGACATTCGAGTTGACGGGCACCTCGTGGCGTTATGCCGCAGTGCATCTGGGCTACACGGAGATTTCCGTCGTTGCCACGGGCGGAGTGTTCGAGGGCCCGAGAGAGAGCGTCGGATCGGCGTTCGCCACGGTGGAGGGTGGCCGTCTGGTGTTCGGCCGGGGCCCGGCCGAAGACGAGATTCCGCCCCTGCTCTGCATCGACGATGCGTCGATCCCGGTGGGGGCCACGGTGTGGAACCGGGAGGCGGTACTCCACGGAATCGTGTGGTCGGCCCTTCAGAGCGCCGGAGTGCACGACCGACTCGACGTGCTCGAGATCGCGTATCCGTCTACCTGGGGCGAGCAACGCTCGGGCATCTTTCGGGAACTGTTTGCGACCTCGGCGAACGAGGTGGTGCTCGTGGAGACGGCCGAGGCCGCCCTGTCGTGGTCGGGTGAACGAGCGCCGTCCGCCGCGGTGGTCGTCGAAGTCGGAGCTCTCGACACGACCGTCGTCGTCCTCGACGAGTCGGGGGCGCACGGCGGAGACACAGGCGCGATACTTCCGTTCGGTACGGGTGACGACGACGCGTGGCGACGAGCGGTCGGCGACTACGTTCGACCGTCGGTCACGCGCTGCCCCGACGAGGTGTACGTGGTGGCGGCGACCAGCGCCGGGGCGGATCCCGTCGTCGATCACCCCACACAGTGGTTGACCGGCCTCGACATCGCCAGGTCGCTGTACCGGCGAGCCGGGGCGGATCTCGTTCCGGCACCGTCGGTCCGTGCCGCGACGACGCGATCGGCGGCATGGCTCGACGACGTCACAGCACCGCCGCGGTCCCGGCAGAAGCGGCGTCCCCCGATGCTCGCGGCCGTGGGTGTCGTGGCAGCGGTTGTCGTATTCGGTTGCGCAGCCGTGTATTTCGCCGGACAGTCTCCGGGCGGATCCGATGTCGTGGCGGCACAACCCTTTTCGCCTGTCGCGGCCCCGAACGCTACGTCGTCGTCCGTCGTCGAACCGCCACCGACCACGATCGCCGACGCGCCGACGCCGGTCGAGACGGTGACGTTCGTGTCCGGGCGCGTCTCGATGCGGTTGCCCGGTACCTGGACGAAGGTGGACGACCCGGATCGCATGGTGCTGATTCCGCCGAACCCGCCCGAGCGTCGGATCGTCGTCACCGTGGCAGAGCTGTTGCCGGGTACGACACAGGAGCAGGTCGCCGACGAGCTGCGGTCGGCCATCGATGCTCGTGGGCCGGATTCCACCATCGGATCTCTCGAATCCACACGCGATTTCGGCGGCCGCGTCGGAATCGCATACACCGAGAGGCCGGTCGACGACTCGACGGTGCTCTGGCGTGTGTTCGTCGAGTCCGACCTACAGGTCAGCATCGGTTGCCAGTTCGAGGGAGGCGACGTGTCGGTGATCGACGCCGAATGCGGGCAGGCAACGCAGACGTTGGAGATCGTCCCGGCGTCGTGAGAGCCGCCCACAGTTTTTCGCGCACGGCCGGAACCGAATCGAGGGGTCGTTGCGTCAAAGGAGATGTAGGGGAGTGAGCGGGCCGACAGCGGCCTCTCGGTCGAGCAGCACGTGTGCCGCAGGTGCACGTGAATCGAGTATCGAAGACAAGGAGTCGAAGTGGGATATCCAGGGGGACCGGAAGCTACGGGTTCGTCGAACGGCGTCACGGTCACACCGCAGGAGCTCGTCGCTGCCGGAGCGACGATCGAAGGCCTGAGCGTGTCGATCAACGCGTCCAATTCGGCCGTTCGCTCGATCGTCGAGCAGACCGCTGAGGCGTGGGTCGGTAAGGCGGGCAAGTCGTTTCAGGACGTCATGGCCCAGTGGGACACCAGTGCGCAGAAGATGCGGAGTGCGCTCGAGCAGATCTCCGCGGACATCAAGACCAACGGCCACGGTTACTCGGACGCCGACGACGACAACGTGTCGGCCGTGAACCAGGTGGCCGGATCCCTGAACTCGGGACTGTCCTCGTTCACGTGACGCCGCATCCGGTGACCACACGACCATCCACACGACCATGCTCGACCAAGGAGACCGATCCGACATGAAATACGACTTCGCGCAGATCGCGGCGCTGACCGAGGCGATGAACAAGCAGGCGAACGTGACCAAGGACCTTCTCGGGGACGTGGACAGCACCGCGAAGCGGCTCTACCAGTCGTGGGAGGGCGACGCGATGACGTCCTACTACGAGCTGCAGCGTCAGTGGAACTCCGCATCCGACGAGCTCAACCTCATTCTGTCGAGCCTCGTCGCGGCCGCCCGCACCGGTGGCGAGACGATGCACGGCGTCGAGATGGCCAACAAGGCGCGGATGGCTCGCTGACCCATCGTCACGAAAGCGGATGCCCCGACCGAGACATCGGTCGGGGCATCCGCTGCGTCTGGGGCCCTGCGTCCTGTTCACGATGCCGGCCGGGGTGTCTACTGGTCCGGTGACGGACTTCGCAGCGGTACTGGGGGCCGAACGGTCTCGTGCCGAGCATCGACTGGTGTCCCTGCGAGCAGAACTGGCGTCGGTGATCGAAGGATCGCGGTTCACGACCGACGACGACGAGCACGATCCCGAGGGGTCGACGATCGCATTCGAGCGAGCGAAGATCGCGGCGCTCATCACCGACACCGAATCCGAGATACGCGAGATCGACGCGGCGGTGTCACGGCTCTCGGCCGGGACGTACGGTACCTGCGAGCGGTGCGGCGGCGAGATCCCGGCGATCAGGCTCGAGGCGCTGCCCGCTGCCCGTCGGTGCATGCAGTGTGTGCGCCTGCGCTGACGACGTCGACGAGTTCAGGCCTCGACGAGCGGAGGCGTTTTGACCTGGGCGTCCGCTCCCGGTATCGTTCCCCGTTGGCGTGTATGGGCTCGCCGCGCACTCCTGTGCGTATCGAGCTCTTGTCCTCGGGTCTCAACTGGCCGCCGAGGGCATCCACTCGTCTTGGCCAGCAGCGACATCATGAAGACAGGAATTTTCTGTGTCTACTTACGCCCCGAAGGCCGGGGACACCACCCGGACGTGGCATGTGATCGACGCCACGGACGTCGTGCTCGGACGCCTCGCCGTCCAGGCCGCGACTCTGCTCCGCGGTAAGCACAAGCCCACCTACGCACCCAACGTCGATGGCGGCGACTTCGTCGTCATCATCAACGCCGAGAAGGTTGCCATCAGCGGCAACAAGCTCGACGGCAAGTTCCACCACCACCACTCCGGCCATCCGGGCGGTCTGAAGTCGCGCTCGACCCGTCAGGTCCTCGAGAGCAACCCCGATCGTCTCGTGGAGAAGGCCGTCGTCGGCATGATCCCCAAGAACAAGCTCGGTAGTGCCATCGCGAGCAAGCTGAAGGTCTACGCGGGACCGAATCACCCGCATGCCGCTCAGCAGCCCGTTCCGTTCGAGATCAAGCAGGTGTCCCAGTGACGGCGCCGGAGGGAAATGACGTGACGTCGCAGGAGAACATCGAAGAGATCGCCGCCGACGAGTTCGTGGCAGTCGAAGATCCCGAGGTCGTCTCGGACATCGAAGCTGCAGCCGCTCCGGCCCCGATCGTGTTCGATCGCCCGATCCAGACCGTCGGACGCCGTAAGGAAGCCGTCGCTCGCGTTCGGTTGTCCTCGGGCACCGGCGGATTCAAGCTCAACGGCCGCACCCTCGAGGACTACTTCCCGAACAAGGTGCACCAGCAGCTGATCAAGGCTCCTCTCGTTCTGGTCGACCGCGCGGAGTCCTTCGACATCGTCGCGCTGCTGCACGGTGGCGGACCGTCGGGACAGGCAGGCGCATTGCGTCTGGCCATCTCGCGTGCGCTGATCGAACTCGCACCCGACGATCGCCCGCCGCTCAAGGCCGCGGGCTACCTCACGCGTGACGCGCGTGCAGTCGAGCGCAAGAAGTACGGCCTGAAGAAGGCCCGTAAGGCGTCGCAGTACTCCAAGCGCTGACGCGTCTTACCCGCTTCATCCTCGAGGGCAGGCATCCAGCAGTATCGGACGCCTGCCCTCGAGGCATTTCACACCACATTCTCTCCGCTCGAAGGGGTTCTTGGTTCATGGCGCGATTGTTCGGCACCGACGGAGTTCGGGGACTGGCGGGCGGGGTTCTGACCGCTGAGCTGGCGTTGAGAATCGCGCGCGCCGCAGCCGCCGTGTTGGCACCGAATGTCGACGGCGTCAGGCGTGTGGCAGTGGTCGGTCGTGATCCGCGTGTCAGTGGCGCGATGCTCAGCGCAGCCGTGTCCGCCGGACTCACCGCATCGGGTGTCGACGTGATCGATGTCGGCGTGCTGCCCACACCCGCAGTCGCCTTCCTCACCGCCGAATACGACGCGGCGCTCGGTGTGATGATCTCGGCATCGCACAATGCGATGCCCGACAACGGAATCAAGATCTTCGCCGCAGGCGGTCACAAGCTGGACGACGACGTCGAAGACCGGATAGAAGCTGCCCTCGATCCCGAGGGGCGCTCCCGGAACGACGCACAGCCCTACGACGCCACCGGTGCCGCGATCGGCCGTATCGACGTCGCACAGGACGCGGCAGCCCGCTACACCGAGCATCTCGCCGGATCGGTGTCACATCGACTCGACGGCGTGACCGTCGTGGTGGATTGCTCGCACGGTGCCGCCTCGGTCGTCGGGCTCGAGATCTACCGACGTGCCGGTGCGACGGTCGTGGCGATCAATGCAGAACCCGACGGCATCAACATCAACGACGGGTGCGGGTCGACGCACCTGGAGGGGTTGCAGAAGGCCGTCGTGGAGCACGGTGCGGACCTCGGTATCGCGCACGACGGAGACGCCGACCGATGTCTCGCCGTCGACGCGGCGGGTTCGGTGGTGGACGGCGACGCGATCATGACGGTGCTGGCCATCGCGATGCACGACGCGGGCCACCTGACCGACGACACGTTGGTCGCCACGGTGATGAGCAACCTCGGTCTGCACATTGCGATGCGCGAGGCCGGAATCACGTTGCGCACCACCGCGGTCGGAGATCGCTACGTGCTCGAGGAGCTCCGCCGCGGCGGCTTCGCACTCGGGGGTGAACAGAGTGGACACGTTGTGCTGCCCGCAGTCGGAACAACCGGAGACGGGATCGCCACTGCACTGCGACTGATGGAGCGGATGGCGCAGACCGGGCGTTCCCTCGCGGATCTGGCGTCGGCCATGCGGACGCTGCCGCAGGTGCTGATCAATGTCCGCGTGTCGGACAAAGCGGCGGTGGCGTCGGCGCCGTCGGTATCGGACGCCGTGGCGTCGGCCGAGCGGGAACTCGGGGAATCGGGTCGAGTTCTGTTGCGCCCCAGCGGTACCGAACAGTTGGTGCGAGTGATGGTCGAAGCGTCGGAACTCGACGTCGCGACCCGACTCGCCGAAGAGCTGGCGGGCCGGGTCGCGTCGGTCTGACGTCTCAGGCGGTCAGTTCGCGCAGTGCGGTCAGCTGCGCGACGCGGCCTGCGGTGTTCTCGGCCAGCGGCGCGACATTGAGAGTGGTGACACCCGCTTCGGCGAAGGCTGCGACCCGCTCCTTGACGAAGCTCTCCGGGCCGATGAGGTTGACCGCGCGAGCGAGCTCGTCGGGAACCGCCGCAGCGGCCTCCTCCTTCTTTCCGGCCAGGTACAGGTCCTGGATCTTCTCGGCCTCGGCCTCGTACCCGTATCGCTGAGCCAGGGAGTTGTAGAAGTTCTTGCCCTTGGCTCCCATGCCGCCGATGTACAGCGCCAGGTGCGGCTTGACCCAGGGGAGGTACTTCTCGGCATCCTCGCCGATCGCCAGCGTGGGACTTGCGAACACCTGGAGTTCGCCGAGCGACGGATCACGCTTGGCCTTGCCTGCCGCGAGAGAGTCGCCCCAGACGTCGGCGGCCTTCTCCGGGAAGTAGAAGATGGGCTGCCAGCCCTCGGCGATCTCGGCGGTCAGCTCTACGTTCTTCGGGCCCAGAGCGGCAATGACGACCGGAATGCGATCGCGCACAGGGTGATTGATCAGCTTGAGCGGCTTGCCAAGGCCCGTTCCCTGGTCGGCCGGCAGCGGGATCTGATAGTGCTTGCCCTGATACTGCACCTTTTCACGACGCCAGACCTGGCGGCAGATCTCGATGACCTCGCGGGTTCTGGCGATGGGTGCGTCGTACTTGACGCCGTGGAAACCTTCGACGACCTGCGGTCCCGATGCGCCGAGCCCGAGTACGAATCGACCCTCGGAGACGTAGTCGAGACCGGCCGCGGTCATGGCGGTCAGTGACGGTGTCCTGGTGTAGATCTGGAAGATGCCGGACGCGATCTTGATCGTGCTCGTCTTGGCTGCGAGGAATCCGAGTTGGCTGACGGCGTCGAACGAGTAGGCCTCGGGCACGAAAATGATGTCGAGACCTGCCTTCTCGAGCTCGGCGACCTCGGCAACGGTCTCGTTGAAACCACCGCTGTAATTCAGCATCGTTCCGATGTGCATGGGACTCCTCGTTCGGTGAGCAGCTGGTGCAGCCACTTCAGGTACCTGTTACGGACATTTCACATCGGGACGTTACCGCTCCCTGGGGAACCGATGTGAGTCGGCGCACGTCATAGTGAGATAGGGGCACTTCGAGGGGGGAACGGGAACGTATGAGCGACGGAGTTCGGGTGGACGCGGACCGAGTTCGCGGCGTGGCAGATGCGTTGGCGTCGTCGGCGGAGGCGCTCGGTGATGCCGCCGATTCGGTCGCCGACGCGGGCTTCGGCGCAGCCGGGGCCGGACGGAACTACGGCGACCTGGGCGCTGCCTATTCCCAGGCGCACCTCGGGCTCGGGCGTGCAGTCAGGGCATGGAGATCTTCGGTCGAGGACATTGCCGGTGCCCTCACCACCGCGATGAACGAGTACGAGCAACAGGACGACGCCACCGCATACGCGATCGAGACACCCCGGTGACACTTCCTTCGGCCTCGTCCGGTGACGGGGCGTCGATCGACGAGATTCTCGATGCGAACGCAGAAGGACTGCTGTTCTTCGAGCGTTTCCTGCCGCTGGTCGGCCGTGTCCCGGGCGTCGAAGTTCCGCAGTATCAGGACATGTGCGCCAGGTACGACGAGCAGCGCGGACTGAACCTGGGTGCGCTCGGTAACGATGCCGACGCCGTCGGAGCGGTGTCCGCAGTACTCGCCGATCAACTAGAGGAACAGATTCAACTTCGCCGAGTTCTGCAGTTGCGCTGGCACGGTGACGCAGGGGAGGCAGTGCAGACCTATCTTTCGGCCGAACAGGAGAAGGCGTCCCAGTTCCTCGCGTCGATCGAAGATTCCCATCAGACGATGTGTGCGGCCGTCGACGTTCTCCGTGACGCAGTGACCGACAAGGCAGAGCTCGTCGGCGGCCTCGACATCGATCTGGTGGACGGCAAAGACATGGACCGGATCGATGCGATTCTGCTCGCGTCGGGAATCGAGTGCCTGCCGGTGGATCGAGAGTCGGTGTTCCCACGATTGGCGTCTGCGTTCGAGGATCTGAACGACGGGGCGAGCAGCGTCGATGTCTCCGACGAGTTCGCCGCCGAGGTGACCGAACGCTGCAGGCGCTGGATCGACACCGAGTTCGTTCCGCGGGTGCAGGGTACGTGCGAGGCAGTCCTGGCAGCGTGCACCGCTACGGATATCGCCGTCAGAAACTGTCTGGCGTTGGTGGTGGACGTTCTGGGCAGTGTCCACGAGCCGTCGTTCGGTGAACTCGACGAGCGCGGTTGGGCAACGGAATCCGGTGCAGCAGCGATGTGGCCGGGGCCCGACGGCTCTTGCGCAGACCCGGATCCGGCCGTGATCGGTTCCACGCCTTCCGCTTTCGGAGCCGCATTGGCGGCTGTCGCACCGGCGGCTGTCGGGCCCGCAGCGACCGGACCGGTGGCGACACTGCCCGGCGAGAACGCACTCGTCGGAGCAGACAGCGTGGATCCGGCCGGATCTCTCACCGCCGACGGTGGTGTGGGTGAGGAGCTGGGGGATTCTCTCGACGGGCTCGTGGATCGAGTGGTCGCCGAGATCATCGACCGAGTCGACAACGCGTTGACCGAGACGATCGACGGCGGAGATCTCGAAAGCTCCGGTGACACTGCCGTCGACAGTCGGGCAGGTGACGACAACCCCGAGGAGGCTTCTCCGGACGGGAGTGGCGACCAGCGACCCGAACCGACTCCGTTGCCGCAGCCCGAGCAGTCGTGGACCGCGGCCACCGACGAGCGCGGCCATCTCGAGGCCCAGCTCGACGGGCATCGGGCCCGCATCGCGCTCGAACACGACGGCACGGTGTCCCTCGAACTCGAGACTCCTGGACTCGGAACGCGCTCGTTCGAGCTCGGAATCGGACCGTTCGGCCTACCCGAGATCGTCGAAGTTCCCGGCATCGCCGACGCGGTGGACGTACCGGCCTCGGCTGCACCGTTGCCGACCGAACCGGTGCCCGCGGCCGAATCCGCGGCGGCAGAGGAACCCGGGCCGCCTACCGAACCCGTGCCGCCTGCCGAACCGGAGCCTGCCTCCGGGCCGGTTCCTGCGGTCGAACCTGCGCCTGCGACCGAACCTGTGTCGCCGTCCGAATCCGTTTCGGATGCACAGGCGCAGTGCTCACCCGAGGCACCCGACACCGAGCAGCCTGCTGTGCAGCATCCGGTAGTTGCGGATCGACCGGTCACCGATCCGCAACCCGCCGACACGGGTAGCGGTGCAGGCCTGAGTGAAGCAGGGGAGCTGTGAGCACCGACAGTGCGTGGCGTCGGGAGTTGCATCGAATACGCGATGAGCACCGGATCGCGATGGCGCGGGCGGCCGAGGCGTTGAGTCGGGCACAGGCCCCGGCAGTGGACCGAGGCGGACGGATTTCAGCGACGGCGAGCGGAGCGGACTCCGACGTCGAGTCGATGTCGGGTTCGGTGCTGCAACCGGCTCACCTGGACCGGCGAGCACCCACACCGCACGTCGAGACCGATCCCGACGAACGGCCGAGGTCCTGGCTGGTGTGACACCGGTCGGTGACGAACGGGACTAGCCCCGGCCGAGCAGGGCCTTGATCGACGCGGACGCCTTGGGCTTGGGCTGCGCGTCGAGCGGCGCGTGCGGATCGACCGCTCTGGTTCCGTCGATCTCACCTGCCGATCCGGCCAACTCCTCGTAGTCGGAGTCACCTGTCAGGTGGAACAGCAGAAACGCGGTGAGTACGGCACGGGTGCGTTGTTGGGTCTTGCGGTCTGGCTTGTTGATGCCCAGTGCGCCGAGGATCCGCCTGCCTTCGACGAATCCGTCTGCCGTCGAGCCGTCGATTCGTCGGAGCACGGACGGTCCACGCCAGGACTGGGCGAGAGCGAGTGAGTTGTCGGTGAGCGAATCGGCGTTCGAGTTGTCGCCGACGACGAGCCCGGGGATGGCAAGCCCGGCGGCTGCCTCCTCGGACGACGGTGCCGTCGGTGCCGGGAACAGTGCGGCTACGGCCTTGATGTCCGCTCGCCGAGTGGCTGCGAGAACAGCGGTCCCGGCACCCATCGCGTGGCCTGCTGTGGCGAGTTTGTCCGGATGCACGCTGATGTTGCCGGGGCCGAGACGCACGCCGGTCATGATGTCGAGCACAGTGCCCAGGTCGGTCGCGAGTCCGCGGTGCGAGGGTACGAGGCCGCGTTCGGTGTCCGGTGCCGCAACCACGATGCCCCAGGACGCCAAGTGCTTCAGAGTGTCGGTGTAATGGCTGGGACGCAGCATCCAGCCGTGTGCGAAGGCCACGCCGGGCAGGCCGAAGCCCTCGGCGGGGGTGTAGACGACACCGGGTTGCCCGGCGAGGGCCAGGTCGCCTCGGAGCACCTTGTGCGGGCCGCGCTTGGAGAGAGCAGATGCCAGCTTCTTCGGTTTCGCCACGAGAGATGACGCTACCGAACTGCGGCGCGTCAGGGGGACACCGGACACGTCAACCCGAGCGAATGGGTCGTGCGCGCCCCGCCGAGTACCCTGATTGTCCATGTGCGGAATCGTGGGTTACGTCGGCCACCGCCCAGCGCTGGGTGTGGTGGTCGAGGCGCTTCGGCGTATGGAATATCGGGGTTACGACTCGGCGGGGATCGCCATTCTCGACGGCGCGGGAGCGACGGCGGTCGAGCGCAAGGCCGGTCGCCTGGCGAATCTCGAAGCCGAATTGGACGACATCGGCACCGACACGTTCGTCGGCACCACCGGCATGGGTCACACCCGGTGGGCGACGCACGGCCGTCCGACCGACCGCAACGCTCACCCCCACCGAGATGCGTCGGGCACCGTCGCCGTGGTGCACAACGGCATCATCGAGAACTTCGGACCGCTGCGGGCCGAGTTGGAAGCCGTCGGGATCGAGTTCCTGTCCGATACCGACACCGAGGTCGCAGTGCACCTCGTCTCGCGCGCCTACGCCGAGGGTCCGACCGCGGGCGACTTCGTGGCCAGCGCCAAAGCTGTTCTGCGTCGTCTCGAGGGTGCGTTCACTCTGGTGTTCACCCATTCCGATCACGCGGACACGATCGTCGCGGCTCGTCGCTCCACGCCCCTGGTACTCGGTGTCGGCGAGGGCGAAATGTTCCTCGGGTCGGACGTGGCTGCCTTCATCGAACACACGCGCGACGCCGTCGAGCTCGGCCAGGACCAGGTCGTCGTCATCACCGCCGACGGCTACGACATCAGCGATTTCGAGGGCAACGAGGCGCAGGGGCGTCCGTTCCGAATCGACTGGGATCTGGCAGCCGCCGAGAAGGGCGGCCACGACTACTTCATGCTCAAGGAGATCCAGGAGCAGCCCGCCGCTGTGGCGGACACGTTGCTCGGTCACTTCGACAACGGTCGAATCGTGCTCGACGAGCAGCGACTGTCCGATCAGGAACTGCGCGACGTCGACAAGGTGTTCGTCGTTGCCTGCGGTAGCGCGTACCACTCGGGCCTGCTTGCCAAATATGCGATCGAGCACTGGACCCGGCTGCCGGTCGAGGTGGAACTGGCCAGCGAATTCCGTTATCGCGACCCGGTTCTCGATCGTTCGACCCTCGTCGTGGCCATCTCGCAGTCCGGCGAGACCGCGGACACCCTCGAAGCCGTTCGGCACGCCAAGGATCAGAAGGCGCGTGTTCTCGCGGTCTGCAACACCAACGGCTCGCAGATTCCGCGGGAGGCCGACGCCGTCCTCTACACGCGGGCCGGTCCGGAGATCGGCGTCGCGTCGACCAAGGCCTTTCTCGCCCAGGTGACCGCGAACTATCTGGTCGGTCTGGCGTTGGCGCAGGCTCGCGGCACCAAGTATCCCGACGAGGTCGCCCGTGAATTCGCCGAACTCGAAGCGATGCCCGAGTTGGTGCAACGGGTGCTCGAGACTGTCGAGCCGGTTAGGGCGCTCGCGCGAGAGCTCTCGACGGCCACGACGATTCTGTTCCTCGGCCGACACGTCGGCTATCCGGTTGCTCTCGAAGGTGCGCTCAAGCTCAAGGAGCTGGCGTACATGCACGCGGAGGGCTTCGCGGCCGGCGAGCTCAAGCACGGTCCGATCGCGCTCATCGAGGACGGTGTGCCGGTGATCATCGTGATGCCCTCGCCCAAGGGTCGGGCGGTGTTGCACTCGAAGATGCTGAGCAACATTCGCGAGATCCAGGCGCGTGGTGCGCGAACGGTCGTCATCGCCGAAGAGGGCGACGAGGCAGTGCGGCCTTTCGCGGACAACTTGATCGAGATCCCGGCTGCGTCGACGCTGCTGCAGCCGTTGTTGTCGACCATCCCACTGCAGGTGTTCGCCGCCGAGGTGGCTCAGGCGCGCGGCTACGACGTGGACAAGCCGCGCAACCTGGCCAAGTCCGTCACCGTCGAATAGCGCTCGGCATGCGCGGCTACTACACACCCGAGCAGATTCGGAATGCGGAAGCGCCGCTAATGAATTCCCTGCCGAACGGCGTTCTCATGCGTCGCGCCGCCTATGGTTTGGCCGCTGTGGTGGCAGCCGAGCTCACGGCGCGCACGGGCGGCGTCGCGGGACGCCGCGTGACGATTCTGGTGGGCACGGGAGACAACGGCGGCGACGGTCTGTGGGCGGGGGCGTATCTGCGTCGACGCGGTGTTTCGGTGTCGGCTCTGCTGCTCGATCCGACGCGGGTGCACGCCGAGGGTCTCGCGGCCCTGCGATCGTCGGGCGGGCGCGTGGTGGCTCGGTGCGGACCCGCAGACATCGTGGTCGACGCCATCGTGGGGATTTCCGGCAAGGGCCCGCTGCGGCCCGATGCTGCTGCGGTGGTCGAGCGGATCACCGCACCGATCGTGGCCGTGGACGTTCCCAGTGGAGTCGATGCGGAGACCGGTGCCGCACCGGGACCGGCGGTGACGGCCGAGGTGACGGTGACGTTCGGTGCCCGCAAGCCGGTTCACGTGCTGGCCGTACCCCGGTGTGGCCGAATCGAACTCGTGGACATCGGCCTGGATCTGCCGGCGCCTGCGATGGCGTCGTTCGAGCCGTCCGACGTCGGACGGGTGTGGCCGATCCCGTCGGCCTCGGACGACAAGTACTCGCAGGGCGTGGTGGGTGTCCTGGCCGGTAGTGCCACGTTCCCCGGTGCCGCACTGCTCTGTGTCGGTGCGGCGGTCGCGGCCACCTCCGGAATGGTCCGCTACGTGGGAAGCGCAGGGGCAGAAGTCGTTTCGCACTGTCCTGAGGTCGTTGCCGCCCCGGACCTCGACGCGGCGGGGAAGGTGCAGGCGTGGGTGGTCGGTCCCGGTTTCGGCACCGACGAGGATTCGGCGGAGATCGTGCGTCGAGTGCTGGAGACGGATCTGCCGGTCGTCGTCGACGCGGATGCGCTCACGATCCTCGCACGCAACGAACGCTGGGTCGCCGGACGCACCGCACCGACTCTGCTGACCCCGCATGCCGGGGAGTTCGCGCGCCTGACCGGATCCGACCCCGCACCCGACCGAGTGGGATCGGTTCGAGATCTCGCCGCGCGTTGGGGCGTCACCGTTCTCCTCAAGGGGCGAGCGACGATCGTCGCCGATGCGGACGGCACCACGTTCGTCAGCGATGCCGGGGGATCGGCTGCATCGACCGCCGGTTCGGGCGACGTACTGTCGGGCATTCTCGGGGCGCTGCTCGCGTCGGGAATGGCACCGTCCACTGCGGCTGCCTGCGGCGCGAAGGTTCACGCACTGGCCGCGGCCCGTGCGGCTCACGGATCGGACGGAGAGTTCGCAGCGCCCATTTCTGCGAGTCCACTGTGTGAGTCCATCCCCGACGCCATCCGGACCGTGCGCTCGCTCACAGTCTGACCGTGGTCGTGCGTGGCCCACGTCCGATGCCGGGTGTGTCACGAGTTGTGGCACCCTGATCCGTCGTATCGGCGGCTCGGATGGCACTATCGAATGTTGTGAGTATCGGCTGCGGCGACGAGAGGACCGATCCTCGGACGGGTTCGGGTGCTGTGGCGTCCGTGGACCTCGACGCGGTGGCTCACAACGTCCGCGTGTTGCAGCAGTTCGCCGGGGACGCCGCCGTGATGGCGGTCCTCAAGGCAGACGGATACAACCACGGTGCCGTCGAGGTCGCACACGCCGCAGTGGCAGCCGGGGCACAGGAGCTCGGCGTCACCACCATCGGTGAGGCCCTCGAACTCCGCGCTGCGGGTGTGACGGTCCCGGTGTTGGCGTGGTTGCACCGAACGGACTCCGATTTCGCTGCGGCGATCACCGGGCAGGTAGGGATCGGGGTGTCCACGGCGGCCCAGCTCGACGCTGTGGTCGAAGCGGCACGCCGAGTCGGTTCCACCGCTGATCTCTCGCTCAAGATCGACACCGGACTCAATCGCAACGGGGTCCCGGAATCGGATCTCGATGAAGTCCTGGACGGTACGGCGGCCGCCGTCGCGGAGGGAACTGTGCGGTTGACGGGAATGTTCTCGCATCTGGCCTGCTCCGACGAACCGGGGCACCCCGCCAACGACGCCCAGGCCGAGCGGCTCCGCGACGCTGTGCGGCGCGCGACCCGGCGCGGAACGCCTCCCGCCGTCGTGCACCTGTCCAACTCTGCAGCCACGCTGACCAGACCCGATCTCGGTTTCGACATGGTCCGCCCGGGTATTGCTCTGTACGGCTTGTCGCCGGTGCCCGAGCTGGGAACGTTCGGGTTGCGCCCGGTCATGACGCTGTCGGCGCAGGTGGCGAACATCAAGAAGGTGAGCGAAGGTGAATCTGTGTCCTACGGCTACACCTGGACCGCTCCTGCCGACACCGTGGTCGCACTCGTCGCTCTCGGATACGCCGACGGGGTCGTTCGCCGCCTCAGCGGGCGGTTCGAGGTGACCATCGCAGGTCGTCGCTATCCCTCGGTGGGGCGAGTGTGCATGGACCAGTTCGTCGTCGATCTCGGTGGTGACCGCTCGGGTGTCGCGGTCGGCGACGAGGCGCTACTGTTCGGATCAGGGGACAGGGGAGAGGCGCACGCCCAGGATTGGGCGGATGCGCTCGACACGATCAGCTACGAAGTCGTCACCGGCGTTCGTGGACGCGTCCGACGACGGTTCGTCGGCGCTCGCGTAGGGGAGGCGACGGTCTAGATCATGCTCGGATTGCTGGAAAGTATTGCGATTGTGGTGCGGGAGACGGCGTTTCGGTCCAACAAGGATCCGTTGGCCACCGAGAACCTCGACCTGATGGATGCCGATCGCGGCAGTATCGTCACCGCGGACGACGGTGTACCGCTTGCGGTCCGCGAAGTGGGTCCGTGTGACGCCGAGACCACCGTGATCTTCGTGCACGGCTACTGCCTGCGCATGTCGTCGTGGCATTTTCAGCGCCGCGCGCTCGAACAGCAGTGGGGTTCGACGGTACGCATGGTCTTCTACGACCAGCGCGGTCACGGACGTTCGGGAGTGCCGAGCCCGGAGAGCTGCACCATCGGTCAACTCGGCCTCGATCTCGACGCGGTGATTCGCTCGGTGGTACCCAAGGGCCGCATCGTTCTGGTCGGGCACTCGATGGGCGGGATGTCGATCCTGTCCATGGCGCGGCAACGATCGGACGTGTTGCGCCAGCGGGTCATCGGCGCAGTTCTGATCTCGACGACTGCGGCCGGTCTCGCGCAGTCCGGGGTGGGTCGTAGTCTGCAGAATCCGGCGGTCGACGCGTTCCGGCTCGCGGTGCGGACCTCGCCCGGTTTCGTGCAGTTCGGTCGCGGTGCCGTGCGTGCGCTCATTTCACCGATACTGCGGGCGGCGTCCTACGGCACCAGGGTCTCCCCGCGGCTGGTGGCATTCTCCCAGTCGATGATCGACGACACCTCCGTCGTCACGATCGTCAACTTCCTCGAGACGCTCGAGTTGCACGACGAGTCCGAGGCCCTGCTGGAATTCGAGAACATCCCGGTGTCGGTGGTGTGTGGCGACGAGGACTGGATCATTCCGTTCGCCAGCTCGGAGGCTCTGGCTCGGGCCCTGCCGCGTTCGGAGACGGTACGTGTGCGCCAGGGTGGGCACCTGGTCCAACTCGAATTTCCCGAACAGGTCAACGGCGCGATTCAGCGGCTCGTGGCACGGGCGACGGAGGCCGCAGGCAAGAAGCGACGGTGGGGCGTTGTCTGACGAGCCGCTGACCTTGCCGGTGCACGTCGAATTGGTCACTGCCGCAGACACTGCCGAGTTCGGTGCACGGCTCGCCGACGTTCTGGTCGCGGGCGATCTGGTGATTCTCGACGGCCCGCTCGGGGCCGGAAAGACAGCGATGACCAAGGGGATTGCGGCCGGACTCGGTGTCCAGGGCCGCGTCACCTCGCCGACGTTCGTCATCGCCCGCGAGCACCGGGCCGGGTCACGGCCCGGTGGACTACCACCGGTTGCGCTGGTCCACGTCGATGCCTATCGGCTCGGCATGACGGGGCAGTCGGCGGTCGACGAACTCGATGCCCTCGACCTCGATACCGACCTCACCGACGCCGTCGTCGTGGTCGAGTGGGGCGAGGGATTGGTGGAGAAGCTGACGGACGGCCATGTGTCGGTGCGTCTGACGCGTGATCCGGACTCCGATGTTCGGCGCGTGACGGCGAGTCGGGTGGACAGCAGGGCGGATCCCCGGGAACGACGCTGACCGGGTACCGGGTGCGCGGTCGTATCCCTGAAGACGGGTAATCTGAAACATCGTGCTTGTACTTGCCGTCGACACCTCGACCCCCGCCGTCACCGCAGGTGTGGTGAGCCTGACCGAGCCCGGCGCCGGTGCAGTGGCCACGACCCTCGCCACACGGGTTCGGGTGGACGCGCGATCTCATGCAGAAATCTTGACGCCCAACATTCTCGAGTGCTTGGCCGAGGCCGGAATCACCGCGGCCGAGTTGGGAGCCGTCGTCGTCGGTGTCGGTCCCGGCCCGTACACCGGGTTGCGGGTGGGCATGGCGACAGCTGCGGCATTCGGTGACGCGCTCGGTCTTCCCGTGTATGGCGTCTGCAGTCTCGACGCCATCGCCGCAGATGTCTCCGAGCCCGGGTCCCTGTTGGTGGTGACCGACGCGCGCCGGCGCGAAATCTACTGGGCGCGTTACGACGCCGGGGTTCGGGTTGCAGGGCCCGACGTTGTCGCCCCGGCCGAACTGGATCGTGTCGGAGTCGACGCGGTCGCCGGATCGGCACCGCATGCTGCGGCATTCGAGCTTCCGATTCGTGATGTGCAGGCACCGTCTCCGGCCGGATTGGTCGCCGTTGCCGCTGCCGACATCGGCAGCGGGATCGTCCCGGGCCCGCTCGTCCCGTTGTACCTGCGTCGTCCCGACGCCAAGACGCTCGACGAGCGCGCCGCAGCGAAGGCTGCGAAGTGACGGTGTCGATCGAGTCGATGACGACGGCCGACGCTGCTCGGTGCGCGTATCTCGAGACCGTGCTGTTCCCGGGTGACGACCCGTGGGCGGAGGATGCATTCATCGCGGAACTGGCGGCGCCACACAATCATTACGTCACGGCGCGAGAGAACGGCGAGGTCGTCGGCTACGCAGGCATCTCCCTGCTGGGGCAGCCCAGTCGCGGCGCGTTCGTCGTCGGTGAGTCCGAGGTGCACACCATCGGTGTCGATCCGTCGTATCACCGCCGAGGAATCGGCGGGCGACTGCTCGACGAATTGCTCCGAGTGGCCGACGAGCACGGTGGGCCGGTCTTCCTCGAGGTACGTACCGACAACGAGCCCACCATCGAGTTGTACCGACGCGAAGGGTTCGAGATCGTCGGCACCAGGGTCGGGTACTACCAGCCGAGCGGGGCCGACGCCTTCACCATGCGTCGGTCCGCGAAGACGGAAGGATCAGCCCGATGATCGTCATGGGTATCGAAAGTTCTTGCGACGAAACAGGAGTCGGGATCGTCCGGTGGGGCGGGGCGGGGACGTGCGAGCTGATGGCCGACGAGGTGGCCTCCAGCGTCGACGAACACGCGCGGTACGGCGGAGTGGTGCCCGAGGTGGCGTCGCGCGCGCATCTGGAAGCCATCGTGCCGACCATGCGGCGGGCTCTGGCGACCGCTGACATCGAGCGTCCCGACGCCGTCGCGGTGACGATCGGGCCGGGGCTGGCCGGGGCGTTGCTGGTCGGGGTTGCCGCTGCGAAGGCGTACGCCGCGGCCTGGGGCGTGCCGTTCTACGCGGTCAACCATCTCGGTGGCCACGTCGCGGTCGACACGCTCGAGCACGGCCCGATGCCGTCGTGCGTGGCGCTGTTGGTCTCCGGGGGTCACACGCATCTGCTGCACGTCGACGATCTGTCCCGGCCGATCGCCGAGCTCGGGACCACGGTCGACGATGCAGCCGGTGAGGCCTTCGACAAGGTTGCGCGGCTCCTCGGATTGGGCTATCCCGGTGGCCCGGCCCTCGATGATGCTGCGCGCGAGGGTGACCCGGCCGCGATCGCGTTTCCCCGGGGAATGACCGGTCCGCGCGATGCCCGTTACGATTTTTCGTTCTCCGGGGTCAAGACGGCCGTCGCTCGGTTCGTCGAGGCCAGGCACCGTGCCGGAGATCCGATTCCTGTCGCGGACATCGCCGCGTCCTTCCAGGAATCCGTCGCCGATGTACTGACGATGAAGGCCGTCCGTGCGGCAACCGATGTCGACGTCGACACGATCGTTCTGGGTGGGGGCGCCACCGCCAACTCTCGCATTCGTTCGCTGATCGAAAGTCGTTGCGCAGAGCAGGGTTTGACGCTGAGAATCCCGAAGCCGCGACTGTGCACCGACAACGGGGTGATGATCGCCGCACTGGGCGCTCACCTCGTGGCAGGCGGAGCCGAGCCCTCGGCGTTGACCGCCGTGACCGATCCCGGCCTCTCGGTCGCGACCAGTCAGGTGCCCGGCTGAGCGTTCTGCGTTGCCGCGGTGGTCGAGGACGAACGCGGAGCCGACGGCTCGGCCGCCGACAGTGGGTCCGTCGAGGATTCGGACACCTCGGGAGCTGCAACCGGCGGTGACCATACCGTCGGTGGTGCCGTCAGTTCCGGCGTGGGCTGCGAACCGCTCACATCGGTGGTCGGCACAGTGATCGATTCGGTCGGTACCGGAGTGAACTCGGGTGTGACCTCGGGCGTCGGACTCGGGACGATCTCGGTCGTATCGCTCGGGTCCGAGGGCTCGATCGGTTCGGAAGGCCGAACCGGAGTCGTGGTGACCGAGGTCGGCGGTTCCACCGGGATTGCGGTGGTGACGCCGGGTGACACAGGATTCGACGTGGGGTCGACCGGCCAGTCGATCCGCGGGAGGTCGGGTGCAGGCCGCAGCGTCGGGGTACTGGTCGGCGGAGCGGTGGTGGTGAACCGCGCCGACGATCCGGTGGCGTCGACCGACGTTGCCGTCGGGTCGGATCGATCGCCAGAAGTGAGCCCGGCCGCGGGCGGGGTCTCGTCGGGGGAGTAGCCCTCGGTGACCGGTGTACCGGAATCGTTCGACGCGGTCGCGGATCGGGCTGCACTTCCGGCCGGTGAGACGTCGGCATCGTCGGCAGGCGTCATCGTCTGCACACCGTAGGCCAGTACCAGTCCACCTGCGACGACGGCGGCCGCGATCGCGCCGGAGTATCGGCTCATTCGGCTTGCGGTGTTGCGCGTGGCCGAGACGAGTTGGTAGTCGCTGCCGACGGCCGATGCGGCGACGGCAGCAGCGCCGACGGCGAGAACGGCATCGGGTTCGGACAGTCGAACGACCGGGGCGTGGAACACGTCGGTGAGCGTGGCGGCGAGCAGGGGAATGTGTGCCCCACCGCCGATCAGCACGATGGTCTCGGGTTCGTGGGTGCTCTCGTCGAACACCCCGCGGACGAACTGCGCGGCGGTGTCGAAGATCGGGCTCACGGCGGCATCGAACGCGTCACGGGTGACCGTCAGCGGGATTCCGCTGTACCGCTCGATGCGGACCTCGTCCTCGCGGGAGAGCTGTTCCTTGATCGAACGGTACCGCGCAGACCCGATTCCGCGGTCGTCGCGGATGTCGTCCCGAAGGTTGTCGCGGGTCATGTCCTGCACGAGGTTCTTGACGAGCACGTCGAGTGCGTCGCCGCCGACGGCGTCCGATCGGCCGTGCGCCAGTACCTTGTCGGTGGTCCGATCGGTGACGGTGACCGACATGCCCGAGGCACCGAGATCGACCAGCGCGATCGTGTCGTACCGATCGATCAGGCCGGTGGTCGCCAGGTGCGCGGACGCGGCTGCGGACTCGGGCACCAGTCGGACATCGCGGGTGGTGTGGGCCAGCGCTGCGCGAATACCCGCAGCGTGCTCCTCGGTGCGGTAGGTGACGGCGATCGCGTCGGGGGCCCGGTGGCCGGGGATGAGCGAGGCCATGAGTTCGATGGCCGAGGTGACCAGATCACCGATGTCGGTGTTCGCTTGGCGATCGGTCGAGACGGTGCGGTACTCCACCGTGCGACTACCGTCGGTGTCGACGGTGACGAGGGCTGCGCACACGACCTCGGATCCGGTGGATATGCCCACTCCTACCCGCATGCTGCACCTCCCGCCCCTGTGTGTCCGTCCGGAATCGACTGCTCTGTGTGCCGTGTCGCGGCACAGCTGTCGATCGTTATCGTTCGGACAGCTCCGTTATCGTAACGTTACTTCGCGGTCCGGCGCGAACGTAATATGCCGCTCGGTCGGTTACTTCCTGAGTGTTCATGGCCTCTCACCAGTGCGTACGGCGGTGTCGCGGATGCCGGGAAAACGGCGAGAAAAGGCTCCGGTGTTCGGCGTTTCGGACCCGAATTCGCCCGTTTTCGGATCTCCGTGGTCGAGCAGGGCGGTGCGTGATCAATCTTGTACGCACGCGCGCAACCACCGTGTCGCGAACCTGGCGAACCCAGCCCTTGAGTGCTGGCACTCTCGTGTATAGAGTGCTAGTTGGCACCGAGCGAAGTCCCGGCACCCGCGACGACGGGAACGAGTTCAGGCCGTGATTGTCAGAACCGCACGAGAAGTACTTACACACAGCTGTCCGGGGATCCGACCCCGGACGCGTACCCCATAACTTTGGAGGGCTCAACGTGGCGAGCGTGAAAATCAAGCCGCTCGAGGACAAGATCCTCGTCCAGGCCAACGAGGCCGAGACGACGACCGCCTCCGGTCTGGTCATCCCCGACACAGCCAAGGAGAAGCCCCAGGAGGGCACCGTCGTCGCTGTGGGCGAAGGCCGTGTCACCGAGAAGGGCAACCGCATCCCGGTCGACGTCAAAGAAGGTGACACCGTCATCTACAGCAAGTACGGCGGCACCGAGATCAAGTACGCCGGCGAGGAGTACCTGATTCTGTCGGCACGCGACGTGCTGGCTGTCATCGCCAAGTAGGCCACAACGCATCCCGCCCCGGTATCCGATTTTCGTGTCGGTCCCGGGGCGGTGTGCGTTCGATCGAGTTTCTTTACTCGAAGGAGTAACACCGAAACATGGCAAAGCAAATCCAATTCAACGAGGAAGCGCGCCGCGCACTCGAACGCGGCGTCGACAAGCTGGCCGACGCAGTCAAGGTGACGCTCGGGCCGCGGGGACGCCACGTCGTCCTGTCCAAGGCCTTCGGCGGTCCGACCGTCACGAACGACGGTGTCTCGATCGCTCGTGAGATCGACCTGGAAGATCCGTTCGAGAACCTCGGTGCGCAGCTGGTCAAGAGCGTCGCTACCAAGACCAACGACGTTGCAGGCGACGGAACCACCACCGCGACGGTCCTCGCGCAGGCGCTCGTGCGCGGCGGTCTGAAGAACATCGCCGCAGGTGCCAACCCGATCGCGCTCGGCACCGGCATCTCCAAGGCGGCCGACAAGGTCGCCGAGGCTCTGCTTGCCGCCGCAACCCCGGTCGAGGGCAAGCAGGCGATCGCTCAGGTCGCCACCGTGTCCTCGCGTGACCCCGAGATCGGCGAACTCGTCGGCGAGGCGCTCACTCGCGTCGGCGCGGACGGCGTCGTCACCGTCGAGGAGTCCTCGACGCTGCTCACCGAGCTCTCGGTCACCGAAGGCGTGCAGTTCGACAAGGGCTACCTCTCGCCGTACTTCGTCACCGACGTCGACGCGCAGGAAGCAGTTCTCGAGGACGCGTACGTCCTGCTGTACCGCGAGAAGATCACCTCGCTTCCGGACTTTCTGCCTCTGCTGGAGAAGGTTGCCGAGAGCGGCAAGCCGCTGCTCATCATCGCCGAGGACACCGAGGGTGAAGTTCTCTCGACGCTGGTCGTCAACTCCATCCGCAAGACGATCAAGGCCGTGGCAGTCAAGGCACCGTTCTTCGGTGATCGCCGCAAGGCGTTCCTCGACGATCTCGCGGTCGTGACGGCCGGGCAGGTCATCACCGCCGATGTGGGTCTGAGTCTGAAGGAAGCCGGCCTCGAGCTGCTCGGTCGCGCTCGTCGCGTCGTCGTCACCAAGGACGACACGACCATCGTCGACGGTGCGGGCACGCAGGACGACATCGATGCGCGCGTCGGTCAGCTCCGCCGCGAGATCGAGAACACCGACTCCGAGTGGGATCGCGAGAAGCTCGAAGAGCGTCTGGCGAAGCTCTCGGGCGGCATCGCGGTCATCAAGGTCGGCGCTGCCACCGAGACCGAGCTCAAGGAACGCAAGTTCCGCGTCGACGACGCTGTGGCTGCGGCCAAGGCTGCCGTCGAAGAGGGAATCGTCCCCGGCGGCGGCTCGGCTCTGACTCAGGCAGCGTTGGCTCTGGCCGACGACCTCGGCCTGACCGGCGACGAAGCCACCGGTGTTGCCGTTGTGCGTACCGCGCTCAACGCACCGCTGTTCTGGATCGCCTCCAACGCCGGCATCGACGGTTCCGTCGTCGTCAGCAAGGTGGCAGAACTGCCGAAGGGTCACGGATTCAACGCCGCGACCCTGACGTACGGCGACCTGCTGGCCGACGGCGTCGTCGACCCGGTCAAGGTGACTCGCTCCGCCGTGGTCAACGCTGCGTCGGTTGCACGCATGATCCTGACGACCGAGAGCGCGATCGTGGAGAAGCCGGAAGAGGCCTCCGAGCCTGCTGCCGGTCACGGACACGCTCACTGACGTTCGGTGACACGAGAAAGCCCCCAACCCGAAAGGGTTGGGGGCTTTCTTGCGTGTTCGGGTGACTACACCGCGATGCGGCGGCGGTTGTGACGAGCGTGCAGTTCTCGCTCGGTCTCGGACATCCCGCCCCAGATCCCGTAGGGCTCGCTGACGTTGAGAGCGTGTGTACGGCACTGAGCGAGTACGGGGCAGCTGCGGCACATTTCCTTGGCTCGCATCTCGCGCTGTGCTCGTGCGCGGCCCCGCTCGCCGTCCGGGTGGAAGAACATGGACGAGTCGACGCCACGGCACAGGCCGTGCATCTGCCAATCCCAAATGTCGGCGTTCGGCCCAGGGAGGTGATTCGGCTGCGGCATGGAAACTCCTAGGGTGGTGTGGCTTCTCGGATTCGTGATCCGAATGCCGACAACGTTATGTGGATCGACGAAATCGAGTCAATAGTTCTCTGTCGTGGGCAAATGCATAGTTATGGGGCAAAGAATTAACACGGGCGATATTTACTTCGACTCACCCGCATGCGTGTCCTTCCTGTTGAAGAATCCGTCGACACGCGAGACGATGGGGAGTGCACCGGCCTTCCGGCTGCAGATGCGGTGTGGCGGAACGCAGGGGTCCGGCATCGGTCGACAGTGATGCCGCTCGATCCGACCGGGCCGCCGTGGTCGGCGTTTCCGCTGATCAGAGCAGTTGGCGTGATGTCGAAAACGGTTCGGTTCCGCGCGTCGGATTCCACGTCGGTGCATTCGGTCCAGGAGGCGCGAGGTGCTCGACGCGATCGCGCGGATCGCCGGGCGACGGTCGAGCGGGCGCACGGACGGCAGGCGACGCCTCGGTGGCCGATTGTTCGATCGAGTGCGCTGATTAACCTATTCGCCACACAGCGTTCAGATTCTCGACTTCGAGTCGGCCCGAGTTCACATTGTTAATTCCTTGAAAACTGCATTCTGGGCGAGCGAAACGATGCGCTGATGCTCCTTTCGGACCGATAGTGAATTCGACCGTGCAATTGCGTCGCTTCGAATCGGTAGGACTCACGCGCAGTTCGTCATCGGAGAAGGCCCTACCCTTGCGTCCGTGCCAACAGAGCCGAGCTCGCTGTTCACCGCGACGCAGTCCGAACTCTCCGACGCAGCTTTCGGCGGCAACCCCGGCCGATTTCCGCTTCCCGCAGCCGGCGATCCGTGGGAGAGCTGGTTTCGCAGTGTCGCGTTGGCGGGCCAGGGGCGGTACAGCGCCGCCGTAACCGAGCTCCGGCGTCATCGACCCACCAGCCCGGAACTCCGGTCACTGCACGCGTCGACCAGAGCGTCGTGGTTGCGTCAGGTGGGCCGACACGAGCGGGCCCGGCGCTTCGACGGCATCGCAGTCTCTCTCGTCGGACTCGTGGGACCGCCGACGTCCAGGGGCTCGGTGGAGGCCCGTAGCGATGCGCTGATCGGTCTCGCCGCGGATGCGCTGGGAAGTGGACGTTTTCACCTCGCGGACACCCTGCTGGCCCGTAGTGCGGAGCAGCGGCAGGGCCCCGTCGGTCGGGGGCAGTGGCGTCCGGCACTGCGGGCGGCGTGGGTGGCAGCCGAGCTGGCGATGATGCGCGGCGACGGTCCCGAGGCGATCCGACACGCCGAGGCCGCTCGAGCTCTCGCCGACGATGCCGATTCGTTACGCCACATCGTCAAGACCGACCTGGTGGTTGCGGCGGCGCTGAGCTGCATCGGTGAGACCGACCGGGCGCGTGAGTCGGCCGTCCAGGTGGCCTGCGCTGCGGAGATGGCCGGTCTGCTGCCCCTGCACTGGGCCGCCACGATGCTGTGCGAGGGAACAGGCGGCGTCGACGCCGGGATGGTGGCGTCGGCAGACCTGGCCGCCGACATCGATCGTCGGGGTGGTTCGACGGTCGGTTGACCAGGACCTGGGTCGAAGGCGGACCGAGTGGTTCGGTTGTGACTCGGTGGTGTCGCTATCCTTGGTCTCGTTCCACCACCACGTGGAAGCGCTCCCAGGCGGGTGCGTACCTGTAACGCGGGGAAAATTGTCGACGATGAACAGTGCGGGTGAGGAGTTGGACTCTTTCGTCGTTGCCGCAGCGCAAGGCGATCGACTGGCTCTGTCCCGGGTCCTGGAATTCATCCGACCACTCGTCGTTCGGTACTGCCGGGCACGGGTCGGTTCGGCTGAGCGCGGTCAGCTTTCGGCCGACGACGTGGCGCAGGAGGTCTGTTTGGCAGTCATGACCGCCTTGCCGCGATACCAGGATCAAGGTCGTCCGTTCATGGCATTCGTGTACGGCATCGCGGCTCACAAGGTCGCCGACGCCCATCGCAGCGCCTCGCGTAACAAATCGGACCCGGCCGCCGAAGTACCAGATGTCGTGTCGATGGAGCACGGACCGGAGCAACGCGCTCTCGAATCCGAGTCGAGTCGACAGATGACTGCACTGCTGGACACCTTGCCCGCCAAGCACCGCGAAATTCTGGTGCTCCGACTCATCGTCGGATTGTCGGCCGAGGAAACAGCAGCCGCCGTCGGCAGCACTGCAGGCGCTATCCGCGTGGCTCAGCACCGAGCTATCGCAAAACTGAAGAACGAAGTTGTGAGAGCAGGTGAAATGTATGGCTAGGGACAATGGTCACGGTGGCCCCGGTGAGACGCCGCGTCGCGGAATCTCGCGAATCGGTGGGCACGTGAACCCCACTGGACCGAAGCAGAACGATCCCTATGCCGACATCGGCGCAGACGGTGGTCCTGTGGACCTCGTCGCCGTACGTCGTGACGATGCGTTCATCGATGCGATCAGTGGTGACGGACCGATCGCCACCGATGACGCAGACGAGTACCAACTCGCCCTTCTGTTGGCCAATTGGCGAGCAGACGTGATGACCCCGGCGATGCCGGCCGGCCCCTCGCTCGATGTGGTCGTCGCCTCCGTCGAACGCGAGAAGTTCGCCGCCGACATGGCGCGCTCGAGCTCGGCCGACCGCGGTGGACGGATGCGTTTGCTGCGTCCCATCGCCGGTGCCGCAGCCGCGATCGCGGTCGTGATGGGTGGCCTGGTGGTCATCTCGTACAACTCGACACCGGACGATCCGCTGTGGAGCGTCAAGTCGGTCGTGTTCTCCGAACAGGCCGATTCGACCGTGGCGCAGATCGACACGACGTCCAAGCTGCAAGAGGCGGAGAATCTCCTGTCCTCAGGGAACACCACTGCCGCTCGCGCACTGCTCGACGGCGCGTCGAACAGCAGTTCCTCCGTGCTCGACGACGGGCAGCGCGCCGAGCTCGATCAGTGGCTGGCGCGTCTACTGCAGGAGCTGCAGGCTTTGACGCTGCCCGCGCCTGTTCCGCTCCCGGCCGAGGTCGTCCCGGCTCCGGTGCCCAGCTCAGAGGTCCTGTTACCGCCGGCTCCGGTGGATCCGGTCACGCCCGACACCACGGGTGCTCCGATCACTCCGGCTCCGACCACGACGACGCCAGAGGTGCCGCCCACGACGACGACTCCGAGTCCCTCGACGACGACGGACGTCACGCCGACGGTGCTTCAGGAGCCCGATCAGCCGACGGCCACCGCCGGTGGCAGCAGTTCGTCGGACAACCGCGACCGCATGTCGGTCCCATCCGGCGGCAGCTGACAGGGTTTTCCGGTCCCGCCCGAACAACGAAGAAGCCCGACACGATCATCGTGTCGGGCTTCTTCGTACGAAGTGTCGGGAGTCAGCTGTCGAATCCGTCGCCGTGCAGCGCGTCGTTCATGGATGCGTCCGCGAAGCCGCGGCAGTAGTCCCAGGTCACGTAGGCGTCGGGTACGGGGTCGTAGGCGGGCTCGTGCGGCCGGACCGTTCCGTCGACGAGCAGCTGGAGCAGATTTGCGCGCAGCATGTCCCAGTCGTGGTAGTGGTCCTGCTGGCAGTCTTCACAGCACACGACGAGGCCGCGGATGCCGCGGTGGCCCAGGAGCGCCTCGTAGACAGCCAGGTCCGCCAGGTCTTCTTCGACGGCCAGGCGCTCCTGAGGATCGAGGGGCTGGCCTGGCTCGATGGCGTCGAGGGCGGCCGACGGGTCGGCTGGGTCTCCGGCGAACGGATCCGGGGGTAGACCGGGAGGCAGTTGATCGCGCACGCCTCCACGGTACGCAGGACTGGTGGGTCTGCGCCAGCCGTTCGAATGCGACATGCCGGACGCGTTCGTCGCCGACGATGCTGCGGACCGGGATTTCGGTGCTCGACGGCCACCCACAGCGGGAGGCATTCGCACTGGTTGTGCCCTAGCCGATACCATGGTTCACGGCGCTGAACAGATGAGTGCAAGTGCCGAAACTCCATCCGTTCTCCAACACCGCACCGCGGTGCGCCTGCGAGCTCTCACCGGCCGCACGCTGCGCCGAGTTGCACACAGGCTCTAGGGAGGGCCAGATTCGCATGAGTAGTCCCGGAGCCCACGTCCGCACAGGCGGCGACGATCCCAACAAGGTCGCGATGCTCGGCCTCACGTTCGACGACGTCCTGCTGTTGCCGGCCGCTTCGGACCTGATTCCCAGCTCGGTCGACACGTCCAGTCAGATCACCCGCGAGATTCGCCTGCGGGTGCCGCTGGTCAGCTCCGCCATGGACACCGTCACCGAGGCCCGGATGGCCATCGCCATGGCCCGCGCGGGCGGTATGGGCGTGCTGCACCGCAACCTGTCACTGCAGGATCAGGCGTCCCAGGTCGAGACGGTCAAGCGCTCGGAGGCCGGGATGGTCACCGATCCCGTCACCTGCAAGCCCACCGACTCGTTGGCCGAGGTCGACGCCATGTGTGCGCGCTTCCGTATCTCCGGTCTTCCCGTCACCGACGAGACCGGCGCGCTGGTCGGCATCATCACCAACCGCGACATGCGGTTCGAGGTCGATCAGAACCGCCGCGTCGCCGACGTGATGACCAAGGCCCCGTTGATCACCGCACAGGAAGGCGTCACCGCGGAAGCGGCGCTCGGCCTGCTGCGTCGCCACAAGATCGAGAAGCTGCCGATCGTGGACGGCAAGGGCGCACTCACCGGCCTGATCACCGTGAAGGACTTCGTCAAGACCGAGCAGCACCCCGATGCCACCAAGGACCGTGACGGTCGGCTGCTGGTCGGTGCCGCTGTTGGCGTCGGGCAGGATGCCTGGGCTCGGTCCATGGCACTGACCGACGCCGGCGTGGACGTGATCATCGTCGACACCGCGCACGGTCACAATTCGCAGGTGCTCGAGATGGTCAGCAAGCTCAAGGCCGAGGTGGGCGATCGCGTACAGGTCGTCGGTGGCAACGTGGCCACCCGCGCGGGCGCACTCGCCCTCGTCGAGGCAGGTGCGGACGCGGTCAAGGTGGGCGTCGGACCGGGATCCATCTGCACCACCCGCGTGGTCGCAGGCGTCGGCGCTCCGCAGATCACCGCCATCCTCGAAGCCGTCGCCGCGTGCAAGCCGCACGGTGTGCCGGTCATCGCCGACGGCGGTCTGCAGTTCTCCGGTGACATCGCCAAAGCGCTCGCTGCCGGTGCCTCGACCGCCATGCTCGGATCGTTGCTGGCCGGAACCGCGGAGTCCCCGGGCGAGCTGATTCTGGTGGGCGGCAAGCAATTCAAGAGCTACCGCGGCATGGGTTCGCTCGGCGCGATGCAGGGACGAGGGGGAGCGAAGTCGTTCTCCAAGGACCGCTATTTCCAGGACGATGTGCTGGCCGAGGACAAATTGGTGCCCGAGGGCATCGAAGGTCGCGTCCCGTACCGCGGACCGTTGAACCAGGTGATCCACCAGCTCACCGGTGGCCTGCGTGCTGCGATGGGCTACACCGGATCGACGTCGATCGAGGACCTGCAGAAGGCTCAGTTCGTGCAGATCACTGCGGCCGGGCTCAAGGAAAGCCACCCGCACGACATCACGATGACCGCTGAGGCCCCGAACTACACCACCCGATAGTCGCTTCGGCCGTTTCTCGGCCGATGCGATTCGCTCTCGAAGTAGAAAGGTGCGCGCGTGCGCGACCTCGTTGAAATCGGCATGGGCAGAGAAGCCCGCCGCACCTACCAGCTGGACGACATCGACATCGTGCCGTCCCGTCGGACTCGGTCGTCGAAGGAGGTGTCGACGGCATGGCAGCTCGACGCGTACCGCTTCGACATTCCCCTTCTCGCGCATCCGACCGATGCTCTGGTCTCGCCCGAGTTCGCGATCGAGCTGGGTCGACAGGGTGGGCTGGGGGTCATCAACGGTGAAGGACTGTGGGCGCGCCACTCGGACGTGCAGGCCAAGATCGATCAGCTGATCCACATTGCCGAGACCGATCTGGATCCCGACGCGCCGATCGCCTTCCTGCAGGAACTGCACGCCGCGCCGCTCCGGCCGGATCTGCTGGCCGCAGCGGTCGGTCAGGTCCGTGACTCCGGGGTGACCGTCGCCGTTCGGGTGAGCCCCCAGAACGCTCGCTCGCTCACGCCTGCCCTCGTTGCATCGGGCCTGGATCTGCTGGTCATCCAGGGCACGATCATCTCCGCTGAGCACGTTGCTCACGGCGAGGACGAGCCGCTCAACCTCAAGACCTTCATCGCGGAGCTCGATGTTCCCGTCATCGCGGGCGGCGTGAGCGATCACCGCACCGCGCTGCACCTGATGCGTACCGGCGCGGCAGGCGTCATCGTCGGTTACGGCTCGGTCGAGGGTGGCACGACCACCGGTGAGGTGCTCGGCATCGGCGTTCCGATGGCCACCGCCATCGCAGACGCCGCCGCGGCGCGCCGGGACTACCTGGACGAAACCGGCGGGCGCTACGTGCACGTCATCGCCGACGGCGACATCACCACCTCCGGTGCCCTGGCCAAGGCCATCGCCTGCGGGGCCGATGCTGCGGTTCTCGGTGCTCCGCTGGCCGTCGCCGCGGAAGCTCCCGGCGGGGGTTGGTACTGGCCGTCCGCCGCGGCGCACCCGTCCATGCCGCGCGGCGCGCTGCTGCCGATGTCTGCGGGGGACCGTCCGAGCCTGGATCAGGTGCTCAACGGACCGTCGCGCGAGTCGTACGGCTCGATCAACCTCGTCGGCGGACTGCGTCGATCGATGGCGAAGTCCGGGTACTCCGATCTCAAGGAATTCCAGAAGGTGGGCCTGAACGTCAGGGCCTGATCAAGTCTGCTCCAGCAGGGCGCGCACTCCTTTCACACCGGGGTGCGCGCCCTTTCTGTTGCGTGTCGTCCACGTAAGCCGACCCTGGGTTGGTGATACCTCTCGTAACAGCTAGAATCGGTTGTGGCGGTAGTCACATGGGGGTGTGCATACTGTTCGACAGCATCGGATGTAGCGGAGGTCACCATGGGTTCAGCTGTTCGCGCAACGGATTACGACGTCTTGATCGTCGGTTCGGGCTTCGGCGGAAGCGTCACCGCGCTTCGGTTGGTGGAGAAGGGATACCGCGTCGGCATCCTGGAAGCCGGACAACGCTTCGAGGACAAGGACTTCGCGAAGAACAGCTGGGATCTCAAGCGCTTCCTGTGGGCACCCAAGCTCGGCCTGTACGGCATCCAGCGCGTGCACCTGCTGCGCGACTGCCTCATCCTCGCCGGTGCCGGAGTCGGCGGCGGCTCGCTGAACTACGCGAACACCCTCTACAAGCCCCAGGCACCGTTCTTCGAGGACAAGCAGTGGGCGCACATCACCGACTGGAGCAGTGAGCTCTCGCCGTTCTACGACCAGGCCACCCGCATGCTCGGTGTCGTGCGCAACCCGCACATGACCCCCGCCGACGAGGTGATGAAGTCGGTTGCCGAGGACATGGGCGTTGCCGACACCTTCATTCAGACCCCGGTGGGCGTGTTCTTCGGAGACGAGCCCGGCAAGACCGTCCCTGACCCGTACTTCGGCGGTGCAGGCCCCGAGCGCACCGGATGTATCGAATGCGGCGAGTGCATGACCGGTTGCCGCCACGGAGCCAAGAACACCCTGCTGAAGAACTACCTCGGTCTGGCCGAGCGCGCAGGAGCCGAGATCGTGCCGATGACGACCGTCACCGGTCTCGTTCCCCGATCCGACGGCACCTGGGACGTCGACACCGAACGCACCGGCGCTCGGCTGCGCAAGGGCAAGAAGACGTACAGCGCAGCCAATGTCGTGTTGGCGGCGGGCACCTGGGGCACCCAGAACCTGCTGCACAAGATGAAGGACACGGGCGCGCTGCCCAAACTGTCGGACACACTCGGCGAACTGACACGTACCAACTCCGAGTCGATCGTCGGAGCGGCCAAGCTGGCGGTCGATCCGAACATGGACCTCACCCGCGGAGTCGCGATCACGTCCTCGTTCCATCCCAGCCCCAACACCCACATCGAACCGTGCCGCTACGGCAAGGGCTCGAACGCGATGGGCATGCTGCAGACACTGATGACCGACGGCGGCGGGAAGATTCCGCGGTGGCTCAAGTTCGTGTTCGCGCTGATCGCACACCCGATCCAGTTCCTGCGCGTCGTCAACGTCCGGCACTGGAGCGAGCGCACCATCATCGCGCTGGTGATGCAGAACCTCGACAACTCGATCACCACGTTCACCAAGCGTGGCCCCTTCGGCCGCAAGATCTCGAGCAAGCAGGGGCACGGTGAGCCCAACCCGACGTGGATCCCCGAGGGCAACGACGCCACTCGACGCATCGCGAAGAAGATCGGCGGCGTCGCAGGCGGTACCTGGGGAGAATTGTTCAACATTCCGCTCACGGCCCATTTCCTCGGTGGCTGCGCGATCGCCTCGGATTCCGAGCACGGCGTCATCGATCCGTACCACCGCGTCCACGGCTACCCGACGCTCAGCGTCGTCGACGGGGCGGCCGTATCGGCCAACCTCGGTGTGAACCCGTCGCTGACCATCAGCGCGCAGGCCGAGCGTTCCGCCGCACTGTGGCCGAACAAGGGCGAGCTGGATCTCCGCCCGGCACAGGGACTGCCGTACCAGCGTCTCGATCCGATCGCCCCGAACTCTCCGGTCGTCCCGGTGGATGCTCCGGGTGGTCTGCGACTGCCGATCGTCGAGATCAGGTCGGGCTCCTCGGCGAAGCCCGTCGCGCATTCGGGTGTTGCATGAGCGCAACAGCAGTCCCATTAGACTGACCCGGTGACCGACTCCTCTGCACACGATCCCGCACACGCACGCCCGGTTCTCGTCGTCGATTTCGGCGCCCAGTACGCGCAGTTGATCGCCCGCCGTGTGCGCGAGGCCAATGTGTACTCCGAGGTGATCTCGCATACCGCGACCGCCGAGGAGATCGCGGCGAAGAACCCTGTCGCGCTTGTGCTTTCCGGCGGACCCTCCAGCGTCTACGCCGAGGGTGCGCCCGAGCTCGATTCCGCGCTCCTCGACCTCGGCATCCCCGTGTTCGGCATCTGCTACGGATTCCAGGCCATGGCCCAGGCCCTCGGCGGAACCGTCGAACACACCGGAACGCGGGAGTACGGGCGCACCCAACTCAGCGTGGACGGCGGCCGTCTGCACGACGGTCTGCCCGCCACACAGCCGGTCTGGATGAGTCACGGTGACGCCGTCACCGCGGCCCCGGACGGCTTCACCGTCACGGCCACCAGCGCAGGCGCGCCGGTCGCTGCCTTCGAGAACGAGGGCAAGCGCATGGCAGGCGTGCAGTATCACCCCGAGGTTCTGCACTCCCCGCACGGGCAGCAGGTGCTCAGCCGATTCCTGCACGAGACGGCGGGCATCGCTCCGGACTGGACTGCAGCGAACATCGCCGACGCTCTGGTCGACGCTGTGCAGGAGCAGGTGGGCCCCACGGGCAAGGCCATCTGTGGCCTCTCGGGCGGTGTCGACTCCGCGGTGGCGGCGGCACTGGTGCAGCGGGCCATCGGTGACCGTCTGACCTGTGTCTTCGTCGACCATGGATTGTTGCGCGCCGGCGAGCGTGAGCAGGTGCAGCAGGATTTCGTCGCCGCGACGGGTGCCAAGCTGGTCACCGTCGATGCGGTCGACACCTTCCTCGGTGCGCTCGAGGGCGTCTCCGACCCGGAGGAGAAGCGCAAGATCATCGGCCGCGAGTTCATCCGGAGCTTCGAGGGTGCCGTGGCCGAGGTGCTGGGCGAGAACGCCGAGCACGGCGACGCGGTCGAGTTCCTGGTGCAGGGCACGTTGTACCCGGATGTCGTCGAGTCCGGCGGCGGGTCCGGTACCGCGAACATCAAGAGCCACCACAACGTCGGCGGCCTGCCGGACGATCTGCAGTTCGCCCTGGTCGAGCCGCTGCGTGCGCTGTTCAAGGACGAGGTGCGTGCGGTCGGACGCGAACTGGGATTGCCCGAGGACATCGTCGGCAGGCAGCCGTTCCCCGGACCGGGTCTGGCGATCCGTATCGTCGGTGAGATCACCCGCGACCGTCTGAACACGCTCCGCCATGCCGATTCGATTGTCCGAGAAGAACTTACGGTCGCCGGCTTGGATCAGCAGATCTGGCAGTGCCCGGTGGTGCTGTTGGCCGACGTGCGCAGTGTCGGGGTGCAGGGCGACGGCCGTACCTACGGGCACCCGATCGTGCTGCGTCCGGTCTCGAGCGAGGACGCGATGACGGCGGACTGGACCAGGCTGCCGTACGACGTGCTGGAAACGATCTCGACTCGGGTGACCAACGAGGTTCCGGAGGTCAACCGAGTCGTTCTCGACGTGACGAGCAAGCCGCCGGGCACCATCGAGTGGGAGTAGTGGCGTCAGCTCTTTCTGCTGGGGCCCAGTAGTAGCGCGAAGCCCACGACCACCGCGGCGACCACGAACACCCAGCGGAACTGGACGTCGCTCAGTGCCACGATCGCATCTCGGCCGATGAGTGCTGCGACCGAGACGACCATGGCCGCCAGCCCGGCGAGGAGCAACAGTGCCGAGGGGCCGCGTCGGCCAGAGGTGCGATCCTCGGTGTCGGAATCGCTGTCGCCGTAGTCGTGGCCGATGCGGTCGGTCCTGTTCTTCTTCACGGGTTCCCCACTTTCAGCTCGCCGATTGCCACATCGCCCACGATCGTCAATGTCGGGGTATCGGTGCTCGTTCCCGGGCCGAACCGGGTATCGGTGGGGCACGACCCCACGGCCGACTCGCACTCCACGGTCACGTTCATCGAATCGGGCACGGTGACCGACGCGCTGCCCAGTGCCACATCGATCTCGACGGTGCGGTCCTCGGTGAGGTCGAGCCCCGTGAGGTCGAGGTCCAGTTCACCGAGGCCGACGTCGTAGGTAGGGGCGAGATCGGCAACGGTGAGCGGTGCGATGCGCTGCGTTCCCGACGCACTGTCCACGTCCATCGGACCGACCGCTGACGCCAGGACGACGAAGCCGGCCAGGGGTGCTGCGATCACCAACAGTCCGTAGCCCTTGCGCAGGAACGCGCCGAGTACGAGTCCGACGGAGATGACCGCGAGAGCGACGGCTCCGACGCGGCCGGCCGAGGCCCAGTCCCCTCCGGTTGCGGCACCTACCGCCGCGGTGCTGCCGGCTGCGAGCAGCGCCAAGCCGAGAAAGCTTGCCGTCCAACGTGATCGGCGTTTGCGTTCGATCGGCGCAGGCGGGAAGGTGCCTGCCGGTTCGGGAAGATCCCAGGCGAAGGGTGCCACACCGAGTGGATCCCACGACGGGGGAGTCACGGTGGGAAGGTCGGCCGGCTTCTCGGTCGACTTCTCGGCGAATGTGGTCGACTTGTTCAGGTTCACGGTGTGCGCGTCTGCGTCGATTCCGGTGTGCTCGACGGGCTTCGGCGTCGGAACGTAGCTCTTCGGCAGGGTCGTGTACGGGGTGTAGCGCTCGTGCTGGAACTGGGGCGGACGGTACTGCGCGGCCGTCCACTGCTCGGCCGATGCGCTGGGAGAACCGAAAGGCATCGGGGCGTAGCGATTACGGGAGAACTCTGCCGTCCGCATGTACGGGGGCGGCTCCGGGCACCGTTGGTGCAGCAACCACAGTCCACCGAGCATCGCCACCAGAGAGATCAGCCCCGAACCGCCGAGTCCGACACCGACCGGACCGATGGTCGACACCGCGATGACCAGTGCCACCGCAACGACCACCATCTTGGTCGTCGAATCGGAGCTGTGTCCTCGCCCGACCAGCGACTCCGCGCCCGACGCCGTGTCGCCGGCGCGATTGAGCACCAGCCACGCCGCCAGATACAGCACGATGCCGGTGCCGCCGAACAAAGTGGAGACGACGAACGCGATCCGAATCAGAACGGGGTCGACGTCGTATCGATAGCCGATACCGGCCGCAACACCCGCCACATGCCCGCGTTGCGGCAAGCGGTGCGGACGGGTGCGCCACATCTGCTGAAGTTGATCCGAGACGGTCACGTTGCTCATGCCAACCATCGTGGCCGCCGCGACCACGAAACACATCAGGGATACCCCTGATCTTCATCCCCGAAATCGGGTTCACCTCCACAGACCCGCGAAACATCAGGGCGAACCCTGATGCGACACTCGCCCTGTCCGTGCCAGGATCGAGGCGTGCACCCTGTCGACAATCCACCCGTTGACGCCGCCCGCAACGCACCACCCGTAGCCGGCGACGCGCCGGTCACCCCTGCCATCCCTGTCACCCCGATTCCTTCGGCTCCTGCCTTTCCTGTTACTCCTGCACGCTCTGCTCCTGCGCCCTATCGACGACGCGGCGGCGGACGCATCGTCGGCGGCGTCGCCGGGGGTCTGGCCGACCATCTCGGCGTCGACGTGTTCAAGGTTCGGGTGGCCTTCGCGCTGCTCGCCGCCTCGGCCGGTGCCGGCATCGCCGCCTACGGATTGATCTGGATGTTCACGCCCGCCGGCGACGACACTGCGCACCCGAGTGCCGCCGAACGCCAGCGTGCGCTCGGGTTGGCTGCTATCGGTCTCGGCCTCGCCGTCGGGCTCGCTTGGCTGCTCAGCGGTACCGCTGCATCGGTCATCGTGCCGGTCATCGTCGTGGTGATCGGGGCGGCCCTGGTATGGCGCGAATTCGACTCCGAGGGACCGCGAACAGCTCTCGGTCTGCCCAAGCATCCGACCGTGTTGAGCTGGGCGAGGGTCGTCGGCGGAGCGACGTTGATCGTGCTCGGCCTCGCCGTGGTGGTGCTCGCCCGCGTCGATCTGGCCGCGCTGCGCTCGTCCCTGCTGGCGGTGGTGGTCACTCTCGTCGGCGTCGGCCTGTTGACGGTACCCATCTGGTTGCGCACCTGGCGCGCGCTCGGTGCCGAGCGGTCCGCGCGTATCCGCAACGACGAACGCGAGGAAATCGCGTCGCACCTGCACGATTCGGTGCTCCAGACACTGGCCCTGATCCAGAAGCAGTCCGATCAGCCGCAGGAGGTGATGAGGTTGGCGCGCGGTCAGGAGCGGGAATTACGCAAATGGCTGTTCGACGGCGGAGACACCGACAACTCCAGCTTGGCCGACGCGCTCAAGACCATCTCCGGTGAGGTCGAGGATCAGCACGGCGTGACGGTTCGACCCATCACTGTCGGCGACGTGCACCTACTGCCCGACGACGTCGAGTCCGGCCTGTCCCGTGAGAGTTTCACCGCGCTGCTGGGTGCCACGCGAGAGGCTCTCGTCAACGCGGCCAAGCATTCCGGTGAGACCAATATCGATCTGTTCGCCGAGACCGAACCGGAACAGGTCAGCGTTTTCGTCCGCGATCGCGGTACCGGGTTCGACGAATCCGAGGTACCCGAGGATCGACAGGGCCTGGCGAAGTCCATTCGAGGACGCATCGAGCGCCGCGGTGGCACTGTGCAGGTACGGTCGACCGTCGGCAAGGGAACCGAAGTGCGAATCTTCATGCCCCGCAACGGCACCGCCGTGACCACCGAACCATCCGAATCCAGCCAGCAGGAGCAGCCGACGTGACCGAACCTTTCCGCGTTTTCCTGGTCGACGACCACGCGGTGTTCCGTTCCGGTGTGCGAGCCGAACTCGCTCGCGAGGCGGACATCGACGTCGTCGGGGAAGCCGGAGGCGTCGCCGAGGCGGTCTCGGGCATCGAATCGACGAAGCCGGACGTGGTGTTGCTCGACGTGCACATGCCCGACGGCGGCGGTGTGGCCGTGTTGAACCGCATCTCCGAGGGGCCGGTATGTCTCGCCCTGAGTGTGTCCGACGCCGCCGAGGACGTCATCGCCGTCATCCGTGCTGGGGCGAGGGGGTACGTCACCAAGACGATTTCCGGCTCGGAACTCGCCGACGGTGTTCGACGCGTCGCCGGGGGAGACGCGGTGTTCAGCCCCCGGCTGGCCGGATTCGTCCTCGATTCGTTCACCGGTCGCAGTGCCGCCCCGGAGCCCCCGTTGGATCCGGAACTCGATTCACTGACGCCCCGTGAACTCGAGGTGTTGCGGTTGCTCGCGCGCGGCTACACCTATCGCGAGATCGCCGAGGATCTGTTCATCTCGGTCAAGACCGTCGAGACGCATGCCTCGAACGTTCTCCGAAAGACTCAGCAGTCCAACCGGAATGCGCTCACCCGATGGGCGCACAAGCGTCGAATCGATTAGTCGTCGGGATCACGCTTGACCTTCGACCTACCCGAAGCCTCAGGATTTCACCATGACTGATTCGGACGAAGAATTCCTGACCATCGGTGCGTTCGCTCGCTCGAGCGGGCTGACCCCCAGCGCCCTACGGTTCTACGACGACTGTGCATTGCTGGTCCCGGCCCTCATCGACGCCAAGTCCGGTTATCGCTACTACACCCGAGCACAGGCGAAGCGGGCGAACATCATTCGACAACTGCGCGAGATCGGCATGCCGCTCGACAAGGTGGCCTCCGCCCTCGATGGCGCCGGAGCTGCAGCGGTCGAGATCGTGGATCGGCACGTCGACGAGCTCGCCGCACGAGCACGGGCGGCAGCAGAGGCCGCAGTCTCCATCCGCCGGTTGTTCGACGAAAAATACTGCACAGCAACGGTATCTGCCGCCGAGTTCGCGTCGGCGGTGAGACAGGTCGCGTCTGCGGCCGGAACGAGCGAGGAGTTTCCGGTGCTGCGGGGCGTGCTGATCGAGGTCGACGGCGGCACTGTCACCCTCACCGCAACGGATCGGTACCGACTCTCCACTCGCAGCCTCGTCGCACAGAGCTCGCCCGGTGCATCCTGGTCGCGTATTGCAGCGGTCGCCTCGCTCGGGGCTCTACCTACGTCGGGGAACTGCGTGCTGACGGCAACCGACAACGCGATGATGCTCGAGTCCGAAGGCGTACAGCACACTGTGGATCTCGTCGACGGCGACTATCCCGACTGGCGGACGATCATCGACGGTCTGGCTCCGACCGCGACGAGGGTTGTGGTGCAACGAGATTTCGTTCCCCTCGACAGCGGCACGCTGCGGATCGACGCAGGCCCGGACGGCCTGACGGTGGAGGGTGTCGCCGTTCCCGCACGGGTCACCGGTTCCGAGACGACGGTGTTCTTCGACGCGGCCGTCCTGCAGGCTGCCGTCGCATCGGCCGTCGGACCGGACCTGATGCTCGATATCGCCGCGCCGGACCATCCGATGCTGGTGCGGTCGGCAGTCGACGGCGCGCTGACGACACTGGTGATGCCCGTTTTCGGCTGATCGATGGTCGACGGCACCCGAAAGTCGGTGGAGAAGTATCGACTTTCGATGACTGGGTACTTGCTCCCACACTCGATACCTTGGGGGTATGGACGACAAGATGCTCGGGGAGACCTCGCCGGCGGTGCTGTGGTTCTCCCGAGGCGACCGGTTCTTCCTGGTTGTCGGTGCCGTGATCGTCGGGGGCCTGCTGGGGTTCGCGCTGCCCTATGCGGCGTCCTGGGGAGCGTCGCTCACCTGGATACCGTTTCAGGGTCCGCTGGAGTTGATCGCCTCGTGGTCGCAGTGGTGGGTGAGGTACGTGTGTATCGGGGTGGGAGTACTGCTCGGGCTGGCTCTGGTGGCGGCCGCGTTCTACGACACTGCACGGGTGGCGGTGTCGGAGGCACACGTACGCGTCACCGAGAAGGGCGAGACCCTCACCGTGTCCAGGTCGCAGGTCGGGACGGTCTTCGTCGACGGCAAGGAACTGGTTCTGCTCGACGGTGCCTCGCGTCAGTTGGTGCGGGTGCCGATCGAGGAGAAGCGTGATGCCATCGAGGCGGCGTTCGAGGAGCGGGGTTACTCGGTCGCGACCGGCGATCCGTACGACGATCTGTATCACCTGTGGGTGCCCGAAACTCCTGGTTTGGCACCGGAAGTGAACGCGGTGCTCAAAGCTCGGGACATGGCGCTGAAGAAGAAAGCGGGTTCCGACGCACGCGAATTGCGTTCGGAGCTGGACAGACTCGGCGTGGTGGTGCGCGACAGAAAGACCAGCCAGTACTGGCGCCCCCTGGTTCGATCATGACGGCGCAGTCATGACGCTGCTGCGACGGCATCGAGAACGCGTATGGGATGTCGCCGCCATCGCGTTCGCACTGGTGTTGGTGTTGTCTGTGGCCGCAGGCACCGAGGGGATGACCACCACGCGCACGGTCGTGTCGATCGTCGTCGGTGTTCTCGGCTCTGTGTTGCTGTGGTGGCGGCGTCGATGGCCGATCGAGATCGCCGTAGCGCTGGCGGTGTGCACGATCCTGACCGATGCAGTGGGTGGTGCCGAGCTGGTCGCCATCTTCACGGTTGCGTCTCGACAGTCGTGGCGGGTCACCACCGCGGTGGTGGTTCTGCATCTCGCGGCGTCGATGATCTGGACGACTGTGTGGGCCGAACAGTCCGTCCTGTACATCGGGATCCTCAGTGTGGCTCTTCTCAGCATTCCCGCCGCGTGGGGCTCGGTCGTCAAGGCCCGCCGCGAGGTGATCGATTCTCTGCGTGAGCGGGCCGAGCGAGCGGAATCCGAATCGAATCTGCGTGCCGAGACCGTCCGGGGACTCGAACGGGAGCGGATCGCGCGAGAGATGCACGACGCTCTTGCACATCGGATTTCGTTGGTCAGCCTCCATGCCGGAGCGCTCGAGGTCCGGCCGGACGTCGGTGCAAAGGAAGTCGAGGCAATCGCGTCGACCATCAGACTCAATGCACACGGTGCCCTCGAGGATCTGCGGGAGATATTGGGAGTGCTTCGATCGGGTGTCGCGGCCTCGGCGCGTCCACAACCGGGTGTGGTGGACATCGGCGAACTGATCGAGGATTCGGAGAAGGCCGGTACTCGGGTGACGTTCGTCGACGAGATGCCCTCGGACACAACGCTGACGCCCTCTGTTTCCCGCACCGTTCATCGGGTGATTCAGGAAGGTCTGACCAACGCCAGAAAGCACGCGCCCGGCCTGCCGGTGCGCTGCGGAATTGCGCTGGTGGGTGGTGAGCTTAGAGTGTGGCTCGAAAATGGTCTCGCTACAGAGAGTTTCGCGGCAGTACCCGGTTCGCGGTCGGGAATGATCGGTCTGAGCGAACGTATCGAGTTGGCCGGTGGACGAATCGAGTACGGAATCGCGCGTCGCGGCGACGGAGTGGTCTACCGTCTGGAAGCGTGGTTGCCGTGCCCGAAATAACCGATGGTCCCGATGCGCTCACAGTGGTGCTGGTCGACGACGACGCGTTGGTCCGCGCAGGCCTGTCGCTGATCCTGAGCTCGGATCCCGGAATCAGGGTGATCGGTGAGGCGTCCGACGGTCGCAGTGGCATCGAGGTAGTGCGTGCGTCGACTCCCGACGTGGTTCTGATGGACGTGCGGATGCCGGTCATGGATGGGCTCGCGGCCACCGAAATGCTTCGCGCAGAGGGGTTCACGGCAGCCATCGTGGTATTGACCACCTTCGATACCGACGAGTATCTGCTGCGGGCACTGCGGGTGGGCGCAAACGGATTCCTGCTCAAGGACACACCGCCGCGGGACATCGTCGACGCGGTGCATCGCGTCGGAACCGGGGAATCGATGTTGTCGCCGACGGCGGTCGGACGCTTGGTTGCCCACTGGCGTGAGCAGGACGCTCGATCGCACGACTCCGCCACGGCGCGGGCACGAGCCCTGCTCGATTCTCTGACCGATCGCGAACGCGAGGTTGCGGGTGCCGTCGGGTCGGGGAAGTCCAATGCGGAGATCAGTGCCGAGTTGTACATGAGTGTGGCGACCGTGAAGACCTACGTCTCGCGAATCCTCACGAAACTGGAGTGCAGCAACAGAGTTCAGATCGCGATCATCGTGCACGAGTCGCGTTGAGGGCGCGACTACAGTAGAAGGGCGATCACCAGAACCAGAACGATCACGACGACGAGAACGAGGGCGGCGAGAATCGCGGTCGACGGAATCGACGTGCGGTCACCGATGACGTCCTCGATCCGCATCAGGACGTCGTCGATCGGGTTCTTCTTCTTTTTCGGCAGGTCGAACGGCGGTGGCGAGTACGTCGAAGGAACCGGATTGGCGTGGCTCTCACCGGGTTGCACGGCCGGTAGGCCCGCGATGGTTCTGCCGAACTCCCGCGACGGACGGCGAGATTCGGAGACCGGTGTCGAGCGCCTCGCCCATGCCGGGACCACGCCGTCCGCAGACGTCAGAGGCACCCCGCGCAGCTGAGCGATGGTGCCGCGCTTGCTGATCGCGGCGACGATGATCTCGTCGCGGGCCTGCGCCATGGTGGGGCGTCGGGCAGGATCGGGCTCGAGCATGTGCAGCAACGGGCCCGTGAGATCGCCGCTGCGGGTGGGAGCGATGATCTGCCCCTTGGCAACTCGGTGCAGAAGTGCAATCGAATCGTGATCGATGTCGAACGGCGGTTTACCTTCGATGGCCGTGTACAGCGTTGCGCCGAGGGAGAACACGTCGCTGGCTGCGGTGGGATCCTGTCCGCGCGCGACCTCGGGTGCGAAATATGCCGGGGTGCCGGTGATCACGCTGTCGTCGGCTTCTTCGACGTCTCCCTTGGCGCGGGAGATGCCGAAGTCGCTGATCTTGACGATACCCAGGTCCTTGCCGCGATCGGCGATCAGAATGTTGCCCGGCTTGATGTCTCGGTGCACGATTCCGGCCTCGTGCGCCTCGGTCAGTGCGTCGGCGATCTGTGCGCCGATCTGAGCGACCTCGAACGGTGGTAGCGAGTCGGTGGTGCCGAGTGCCTGCGCGAGACTGCGCGAGGACAGGTATTCCATGACCAACCACGGCTCACCGTCGACGAGGGCGACGTCGTGCATCGCGATGGCGTGGGGGCTGGAGAGTCGGGCAGCGATCCGACCTTCGCGCATGGCCCGGTTGCGTACTTCCACGGCCTGCTGTGGGCTCAACCGAGTGGTGGACGTGACCTGCTTGACGGCCACCTGACGGTGCAGAAGCGTGTCGGTGGCGAGCCATACCGCGCCCATGCCTCCACCGCCGAGTTTGCCGGCCAGGCGGTATCTGCCTGCCAAGAGGTAGTCGGGCCCGACGCCCCGTCCAACACGCTGCTGATCCGTCACGTCCACAGGTTAGTTGACGATGACGGGACGTGCCTGCAGCCGAGGAACGGAGGCATCTACCAGGGGCTTCGCCATCACCTTGACGAGTTGCCGTCCGAGCGGCTTTACTGAGTGCAGATCGAAATTGTGTTCGAATACGCCACTTCCCGCGTTCGTCGAACACCGATGTTTCGGCTCGATTTTCTACGCCGCGAAGGGGAGTGACATGACTGTATCTGGAGCTTCCGTCACGCCGGATGCGCTCGACGGGTTGTCGCTGCCGGAGCGCGTGGCGTTGCTGCGTAGCCGGATGGCTGCCGTGCCTTCCCGGGGCGAAACGGCCTCGGTGCGCATCGAGAATTCCGAACCCGTCGAGCCCGTGCACCCGGAACCGTCGACGCAGCGTCCAACCCGTCAGCGGCCCGTTCTTCCGGTGCCGTCTGCGCTGATCGAGGTGCTACCGCACGGTGGGCTGGTGCGTGGAACGGTGGCCTCGGTGTCCGGCGCAGGCTCGCTCCTGATCGGGTTGGTCGCTGCGGTGACCGGTGCCGGTGGCCATGTGGCCGTCATCGGGCAGCCTCGTTTCGGCATTCTGGCCGCGGTGGAGATGGGCGCACAGTTGAGCAAGCTGGCCCTGATTCCCGATCCTGGTCCCGACCCGGTGGAAGTGGCGGCCATTCTGCTCGACGGTGTCGACCTCGTCGTGCTCGGTCTCGGCGGTCTGTCGGTATCGCCCACTCGGGCCAGGGCCGTGGTGGCCAGAGCGCGTAGCAAGGGGTCGACGCTGCTGGTGACCGATGGGCACTGGGACGGCGCAGAGCTACGACTGGACGCATCGGTGCACGGATACGACGGCCTCGGCACGGGCCGGGAGCTCGGCCGCGGCCGACTGCGCGGCGTCCGGTTGTCGGTGTGCGCGCGCGGCAAGGCGATGCGGCCCCGCACCGTTCGACTCGACCTGCGTTCGGAGAACGGTCGCATCGAATGGCATGCCGAGAAGCTCGAACAGAATCCATTGTCGATCGCGGTCTCGACATGAGCATCGACCGTCCCAGCCGAGTTCTGGCGCTGTGGTGCCCCGATTGGCCTGCTGTTGCAGCCGCTGCCCAGGCCGATCTCCCTGCGACGCATCCGGTGGTCGTCACCTCCGCCAATCGGGTCGTCGCGTGCTCGGCGACGGCACGGGCATCGGGCATCAAGCGCGGCCTGCGCCGTCGGGAAGCGCAGGCGCGGTGCCCGGATGTGCATGTCGCTCTGGCCGATACCGATCGTGATGCGCGACTGTTCGAGCCCGTGGTCTCGGCCGTCGCCGCCATCGCACCGGGAGTCGAAGTGCTGCGACCTGGCCTGCTGGTTCTCTCTGTCCGCGGCGTCGGACGATATTTCGGTACCGAGCATCGGGCCGCGGAACGGTTGATCGACGAAGCGTCGGCTGCCGGTGTGGAATGTCAGATCGGCATCGCCGACGAGCTGTCCACTGCGGTCGTCGCCGCGCGGTATGCGCAGGTGGTGCCGCGCGGCGGGGGTGCAGGATTTCTCGCGCCGTTGCCGGTGGCAGAACTCTCGGCGGAACCGAGCATGTCCGCTGCCGATCGCGGTGAGCTGGTGGATCTGTTGCGCCGCTTGGGTTTACGAACCATCGGCGACTTCGCTGCACTGTCTCCGGGCGATGTCGCCTCGCGTTTCGGTACCGATGCGGTGTTGGCGCATCGCAGTGCCAGGGGCGAGCCCGAACGTCCGCCGTCGGCCAGGGCTCTGCCGCCGGACCTGGATGTGGAGTACCTGTGCGATCCGCCGATCGATCGGGTCGACGCAGCTGCGTTCGCCGGGCGCGGGTTGGCCGAGCAGTTGCACACCAAGCTCGCTGCCGCTGCCGTTGCGTGCACTCGTCTGTTGGTGCATGCCAGTACCGGTAACGGCGAGAATCTGTCGCGGATCTGGCGGTGCGCGGAGCCGTTGACTCCGGAGGGGACAGCCGACCGCGTGCGGTGGCAACTGGACGGCTGGATCACCGGGCGCAGCGAGAACAAGCCGACGTCCGCGATCACCGTTCTACGGCTCGAACCGATCGAAGTGGTGGCCGCAGGTGAGCTGCAACTTGGTTTGTGGGGCAGTGTCGGGGACGAGGACGAGAGGGCGCGTCGGGCGTTGGTGCGCGTGCAGGGTCTGCTCGGTGGCGAATCGGTGCTCGGTGGTGTGCTCAGCGGTGGCCGCGGGCCGGCCGAGCGGATCACGCTGCGTCCGCTGGGCGACGAATTGGTGCCGATGTCCGATCCGTCGGATCCCTGGCCGGGACGTCTACCGGAGCCTGCTCCGGCGGCAGTGATCGAGACACGTCCGACGGTGACGCTGATGAATCGGGCGGGAACCGGAATCGGCGTCACCGACCGCGGTGTGTTCGACGCTCCGCCGTCGCGATTGCGCTGGGGCACCAAGGAATGGGGACTGACGGGTCTGGCCGGACCGTGGCCGGTGGACGAGCGATGGTGGGACAGTGGCCACGCGTCGACGGGTCCGACGGCGCGAGCCCAGGTGGTGCTCGACGACGAAAGGGCCTTGCTGCTGGTCTTCGACGAGGGTCGGTGGCGGGTGGAAGGAATCTACGAATAGCGGCACCGCTACCGTCGAAGGAATGCAGATGATGTCGGAGACGGTCGACCTCGATGGCGTCGATATCGCGTATCGCTCGTTCACCCCGCTGGGGCACGCGAACTCGAATGCGGCACCGGTGATGCTGGTGCACGGCATGGGCGGTGACAGCACAACCTGGGATCGGTTCACCCGTGCACTCACCGCGCAGGGCAGCCGGGTGATCACCGTCGATCTGCGCGGACACGGCAAGAGCGCGCACACGTCCACGTACGAGTTCGATTCCTTCGGGGCAGACCTGCTGGCGCTGATCGACCACCTCGGGCTGAACGAAGTCGATCTCGTCGGACATTCCCTCGGCGGATACGCGGTCTCGCTCGTTGCGCAACGTCGCCCGCAGCTCGTTCGTCGTCTGGTACTCGAAGAGCTGCCGATACCGATTCGGCCGGGGGACGCTCCGCCGACCCTGACCGGCAAGATGCCGTCGGTCACCGAACTCTGGCACGCAGCGACCAGCGTCGTTCTGCATCCCCGCGCGGTACTCGCCTTCGATCGCTCGATGACCTCCACTGCTCTCGAACAGTTCCGTCGTCCGAATCCGCAGTGGTGGGCGTCGTTGGCCGACATCACTGCTCCGACGCTGGTGCTTCGGGGAGGTCCGGGCGGCATGGTCGATCCGGTTCGGCTCGACGCGATGGTCTCCGAGATTTCGACCTGTCGCGTCGAGGCGTTTCGCACCGGACACAGCATCCATCGCGACGGATACTCGGCGTTCGAGGCCGCAGTTCTCCCGTTCCTGACGCATTAGGGTTTCGGACATGACTATCGGTGCGCTCGATCGCAGAATGCTGGGCTGGTCGGCACTGTTCGTCGTATCCCAGGCCAACATTGCCCGACTTCTCGGCCCCGCAGCTCCGAAAGTGCTTGCCGTACAGACGGCGTGGTCCGCCGAGCGTTATCGACAGATCCTGGCGAACATGGACGAGACCGAGATCGCCAGGTTCCGCAGCCACTATCTGCCCGACTTCGTGCATCCGGCGATCTACGCCGTCGCACTGCGTGCAGGCGCACGCAGCCTGGCAGCGAAAACCCCGCTGAGCCCTGCGGCGACGACGGCATTGGCCGTTGCGCCCGTGGCCTCCGCTGCCGGTGACTACATCGAGAACATCGTCGGATTGATACTGGTCGACAACCGCGAACAGATCACCGACACCGTCGTCCGCGCCACCACCGTGGTCAGCACCGTCAAATGGGTTCTGGCGATCGGCACCCTGACATACCTGAGTCAGGGATTCCTGCGTGTGTGGGCAAAGGCTCTCTTGCGCTGAGGCAACCCAGGCTAGAAGACGAAGGGCACCAATCGTTTCGAGCGCGCCATGTACTCGGCGTACGCGTCTCCCAATCCCTCGAGCATGGCCGTCTCCTCCGAGGGGATTCTGCGTACATATCCCCGGGCCAGAAAGGCCACCATGATGGGAGAAAGCCAGTTCCCGTACGCAACACAGAAGCCGAGCGCGCAGATCAGTGCGCCGGCATAGGACGGGTGGCGAATGAACCGATACGGGCCAGTCCGAACCACGACTTGCTCAGGGTGCGTGTGGACCACGAATGTGAAGGACTCTCCGAGTGTGCGAGCTGCCGAGATCCGAAGCGCCTGACCGAGGGTCGCGGTAGCCAACCCTGTCAGAAAGACCTCTCGTCGGTGGCGGGTGCATACAGTAGCCGGCGAGATCACGCTCAGGAGAAGGCCTCCGCCATACGAGAGCACAAGGCCGCGGCCAACGGCGCGGCCGGAACCATTGTCTCGGTTCGATGAGCCGGTCCGCGGCTTCCGCATCCCCATCTTGTATTCCGACCACACGAAGCCGGTGAATGCTGTCGCCAGAACAGCAGCGGTCGAACGGTTGGTCACGAACAATGGCAGCTTCTCGGCGATCACGCGAGACAGCTTCTCAGACGCGGACCCGTAACGGACCCGCACCCAGACCGACTCACTTCATGATCGAGTGATGCGATGTCGAACAACAGCATGTCGTAGCGAGATCTATCGACTCGGCCCGACCAAATCCTCCCCGAGGGGAGTGCGTACGTACAGCACCGATCGTCCCTGTCTGACGCGTCGCACGACCGCCGCTTCGCGGAGAACACGAAGATGCTGGCTCGCCGCGCTGGGTGAGACGCCCAGTGCGGCAGCGATTTCCCCGGTGGTAGTGGGCGCGTCGAGCCGCGTGAGAATCGTGGCACGTTGGGTGCCGAGAAGATTGGCAAGCGCCCGGTTCGGAGCTGTCCGTGCCACGTTCCACACTGAGCCGCGCCCGCGGGCCGGATACACCAGAGACGGAGACCGTGTCGGGCTGATCTGAGTGATCGCCCCGTGCACGAACACTGACGGAATCAGTGGCAGTCCACGTCCGTCGACATCGACCCACACCTGGTCCTCGAGTCGATCGACCCACAGCACACCGTCGTCCCAACGGACACGAGAATCGAGATGCTCGAACATCTTTCGTGCCCCGAAGTGCGAGAGCTGTTGCGCTCGGTAGTCCACATCACCGTCCAGCACCGCGCGGATCCGGGCCCAGTCGGGTTCGAGGCACGTAGTCCAGTATCGAGAGAGCGCGTGGACGATACGGGTGCGGACGGTTCGGGCGGAGCCGGAGAGCACCGCAGGAACGTCCGCCGAGAAGGCTGCGGCGATATCGCGTCGCATCTCCGCTGCCGGTGTCGCCCCGACAATGGCGATCTCGTCGGCGAAGGCCGGGGATTCGGTGATCGGCCGGGGAGCGAGAAAGTCCGGGATTCTGCCGTCGGGGGAGACCAACGCCGTCAGCATCTCGGTGTCGCACTGCTGCCATGCCGTCAGGACGCGTCGACGCCACGGCTCGTGCAGACGGTGCCGCTTCGGCGAGGTCCACGCACGCAGGCTCAGGACCGTCTCGAACAGTGGCGATACGGTCAACGAGGTATCCGCCAGGTCGGCGGCTCGGAGATGAAGTGCAAGCATGTAGTCCCAGACTAAATGGTGGTGGTAGGTCAAGGGGCTCGGTGTACTTGTCCGTATGCCCATCGACTTCGCAGATCCAGCCAACGGCGACACCTATTCCGGCCGCGAGGCCGACCCTTCATGGGCTGCCGCAATCACCGATACCGTCGATCCGGTCGGCGCGCATATCGTCGATCTCGGCTGCGGCGGGGGAACCTATGCGCGTGCATGGCGCACGCTTGGAGCGCACGTCACAGCTGTCGATTCGAGTGCACCGATCCTGGAGTCCGCCCGTCGATCGTCGCCCGCGGACATTGCGTTCGAGTGTGCATCCGCCGAACACACCTGCCTGCCCGGCGGTCGAGCAGACATTGTGTTCGCTCGCGCGCTCGTCCATCATCTGCCCGATGCATCTGCCCTGGCAACAGAGATGTTCCGGCTACTGCGTCCAGGTGGTACCGCGATCGTTCAGGATCGGACGAGCGAGGACGCGACACTCGCAGCGTCGCCGACAAATCCACGCGGATATCTCTTCGACGCGTTTCCCCGGTTGGTCGAGATCGAGGGTCGGCGACGACACGGCGTCGATGACGTAAAGGCCGCCTTCACGCGGGCAGGGTTCACCGACGTTGCAACGCAGCAACTCTGGGAAACTCGTCGACGCTACGAAAGTCGAGAGAAGTATCTGATCGAGATCGCAGGCAGAACCGGGCGCTCCATCCTGCACGAACTCTCCGACGTCGAACTCGCACAGTTGGTCGAGTATCTGCGTGGTCGCCTGGCCCGCGGTGAGTTGATCGAACGCGATCGCTGGACTCTGTGGACCGCCGTCGCCCCATAGCAAGGGTGTATGCAATAGCCGCTGCCGTCAGTATCCACTACTTGCGCCACGCACCTCACCAGCTCGTGCCGGGTACCAATCTTCCGACGCGTCGGATCACCTTGCCGATGCGTGCGCTCGGAGTCTTCGGATCGTATCGGCGAACTCGGTAGGGCACTTTCCCGTCTTCGATCGTGATCGGTGTTTCACCCTTGGCTGCAGCGGATTCGGGGAATTTGCGGTAGTGCTGGTGCATCGTGCGGTCTTTGCCCTTGGGGGCGAACATGGCACCGAACTGCCCGAGTGTTCCCAGCGGAGTATCGATTCGCTTCGGCTTGTCGCTCAGTGCACGAATCACGATCGCGGCGGCCTTCTCCGGTGAGAAGACCGGGCCGACGTTCTTGTCACCCGTCGGGGTGATCATCGGGGTGTCCACGAGGGGCATGTGGATGGTGGTGTACGTGATTCCGTCCGAGAGTGTCTCTGCGGCAGCCACATCGGTGAAGCCGTCCAACGCCGCCTTGCTGGCCACATAGGCGGAGAAACGGGGAGGGTGGCCCAGAACGGCAGCGCTGGAGAGGTTGACGACGTGTCCGAAGCTGCGTTCGCGCATGTGTGGCAACAGTGCGAGCACCAGTCGTATCGCCCCGAAGTAGTTGACGGCCATGGTGCGCTCGTAGTCGTGCAACCGATCGGTGGATCGATAGAGTGCGCGGCGGATGGATCGACCGGCACTGTTGACCAGCATGTCGACGTGATCGTGTTCGCTCAGAACGGTTTTCACTGTCTGGTCGACCGATTCGCTGTCGGTGACGTCGCACGAGTAACCGTAGGCGGTGCCGCCCGACTCGCGGATGTGCTCGACCACCTCGTCGAGTTGGTCCTGACCGCGCGCGAGCAGAATGACCACCGCGCCCTTGCGGGCAGCTGCTTCTGCGCTGGCTCGGCCGATTCCGGACGAACCACCGGTGATGACGATGTGACGGCCGAACAGCGGACCGCGTGGGTCGTTTCGGCGGTTGCGCTTGGGATCGAAGTTCTCCCGCCAGTGCATCCACACGCGATCGGCGTAGGTCCGCAGTGGTGGCGGTGTGATCGAGCTGCCCTGCAACGCTTTCTGCGTCGATGCCGACTCGAACACGGTGGGCAGAGTCAGGTGTTCGAGCATCACCGGTGGCACACCGAAATCGCGGAGGGCGGCATCGCGCTGCTTGCGTACGGCTCTGGACTTGGGGGAGACGACCGGAGCGACCAGTGCCCCTGGCACGTCGACGATTTTCGCGCGAGATCCGGCCGCCGACGAGAACGCGGCGTAGACCTCTGCCATCGACTGAGGCTCCGGATTGACCAGATGGAACACGCTGCCGGGAGAGGTGTCTCTATGCACGAGTTCGACGATGGCGTCGGCGACGTAGTCGACCGGAACGAGGTTGGTAGCACCCATCTTCGGCACCGTGATCGGTACGACGGACGGCAGCTTGGCAAGTTCCGCGAAGAACGGGAAGAAGTAGTACGGGCCGTCCACTTTGTCGATGGCACCGGTCTCGGAGTGGCCGATGATCGCGGCCGGCCGGTAGACCCGCCAGTCCGCAGCGCTGTCGCGGACCAGCTTCTCGGACTCGAATTTGGTGCGGTGGTAGGCAGTCGGAAAACCTTGTCCGAGGTCGAAGTCGTTCTCGGAGAACGTTCCTCGATAGTCGCCCGCAACGGCGATCGACGAGATGTGGTGCAGGCGGGCGCCGGTCTTCTCGGCGAGGCCGATCACCGAGGCGGTTCCGGCGACGTTGGTCGGGGTCTGCTCGTCACCTGCGGTCAGGTCGTAGACGGCTCCGAGGTGGAGGATGTGATCGACGTCGGCAGGCACCTCTCGGAGTCCGAGCTCCGGCTCGGTGAGGTCGCCGACCAGCGGGTGAATTCGGTCGCCGCCGTCGAGGTGCTGTGCGAGTCGCTCGAGGCGGGCCACCGAATGCGGACGCACCAGCACGTGGATCGCAGCGAGCGCATCACGTTCGAGCAATCGGGGCAGGACGTTCTTCCCGAGAAACCCGGTACCGCCGGTTACGATGTAGTTCGCCATGCGAGCCGACCTTACTCCGAAGTAAGTTCCGGTGCTAGTGCCCGATACCGGCTTTTTCGTGCACTTTCTTCATCCAGGCAGGTGCCCACCAATTGGCCTCGCCCATGAGTTTGATCAAGGACGGAACCAGCAACATACGGATGATCGTCGCGTCGATGATCAGAGCCAGAATGACTCCGACGCCGAGGAACTTCATGATCGACAGACCCGAGATCGTGAAGGCTCCGGTGACGACGATCAGAATCAACGCCGCCGCAGTGACGATGCGTCCGGTGCGTTGAGCGCCGAAGATCACCGCTTCCTCGGTGCTCGCTCCAGCCGCGCGAGCCTCGACCATGCGCGACATCAGGAACACCTCGTAATCGGTCGACAAACCGAAGATGACCGCGAGAATGAGCACCACGAACGTCGACTCGAGCGGTCCGGGGGTGACGCCGAGCAGGTCGGCTCCGTGGCCTTCCTGGAACACCCACGTGAGTGCGCCGAAGGTGGCAGCCAAGCTCAGTCCGGCCATCAGGACCGCCTTGATCGGCAGCACGATCGATCCGAACGCGAGGAACAGCAACACCAGCGTCGAGATCACCATGATGGCGATCATCACCGGTAGCCACTTCGCGATCGCCGCATTGCCGTCGTCGACATTGGCTCGTCCGCCGCCCACGAGGATCTCGGCGCCGTCCGGGGGAGCGATCGAGCGCAGCGCCGCCACTGCCTCGGATTGGGATTCGGCCTCGCTCAGCCCATCGGTCGGTTCACTGTAGGACGCCCGCAACGTCACGAAATCGTCCTTGGAGCCCAGGAATTCGGCTCGGGCGATACCGGGCGTGGATTCCACAGCGGAGGTGAGCGCTGCAATCGGTGCGCCCTGAGGCTTGACGCCGTCCAGGCCGCGCAGCACCACGGTTGCGCCCTCGCCGGTGGATTCGAAGTCGGAACCGAGAGTTTCGAATGCCATGCGCGCAGGGTTGTCCTTCGGCAGCGCCGTGTAGTCGACCTCTCCGAGTGAGACCTTCAGGATCGGGGTGGCGATGATCAGCAACCCGGCGACGATGACGGCAGCGACGATGCCCGGATGCTTCATGACGCGGGTGACGACGCCGCCCCAGAACTTGTGTGCGCGTGCATCACTGCGATCGGATGCAGTTCGTGACCATGTCCAGGAGTTGATGCGGGTGCCGAGAATGGCGAGCAGTGCCGGGACAGCGGTCAGTGACAGGACGGCCGCGCTCGCCACCGCCGCCATGGCTCCGAACCCGAGGGACCTGATCACCGCCTGCGGAAAGACGAGCATGCCGGCGAATGCGCAGATCAGCAGTAGTCCGGAGAAGACGACGGTCTTGCCCGCGGTGGATACCGTGCGGATGGTCGCGTCGATCGGCGTCAGTCCACCGCGCAATTCCTCGCGGAACCTACTGACGATGAACAGTCCGTAGTCGATGGCCAGGCCGAGTCCCAGCAACGACGCGACGTTGATGGAGAACGAGCTGACTTCGGTGAACTCGGTGAGCACCCGCAGGATCGCGAGCGAACTGAGCACGCTCAGAATGCCGACGAACACCGGAACCGCTGCAGCGACCACGCCGCCGAAGATGAAGATCAGTAGCAGCAACGTGATGGGAACAGCGATGATCTCGGAGCGGATCAGGTCGCGTTCGAGGGTTTCGCTGAGCGAGACTCCCACCACCGACGCGCCGGCGAACTGCGATTCGATTCCGGGCACTTCGAGCTGTGGAGGAAGTTCGCCGAAAGTATTGAACGTGACGCCCGAGTTCGCACCGAGAGACACCGTGGCCAACGCCTTGGTTCGGTCCTTGGAGACCAGGAATTCCTTGCTGACCGGGTCTGCGCTCCAGTACGAACTGACGTTGCCGAGGGTGTATCGACTGCTGAACTCGTCGAGCGTCGCCTGCACCTGCGGTCCGATGTCGTCGATCGTCCTGCCCTCGGGGGCGGTGTAGATCGCGACGATGTCGGGGGTCGGTTGGCCGATGCCCTGCACCAGTCGCGCGACCTCGGACGATTCACTGCCTGCGTCGGCGTAACCGCCCTCGCTCAGTTTCGAGAAGACGCCGAGTCCGAAGATCCCGCCGACGGCGACGACGGCGACGACAACAGCGAGTGCCCATCGTTTGTGCGATACGACGAACGATGCCCAACGCGTCACGTCTGTGCTCCGGCTCTGTGAAAGGGATTCTGTGAAAGGGATTCGGTGAAAAGGGTCTGTGGCGATTCGACTCTAGTTGATCCGTGTCGGACCCTCGTGTTCTCATTAGAACAAGTGTTCGATGAGACGGCAGTGTGAAGGTGGGTGGGCTCGATGGGATGGAACGACGGACCACCCACGTGGTCGGAGATGGAACGAGTTCTGTCCGGGCGTCCCAAGCCTGCGGCCGAGGGTGACGGTGGCGACAGCCCGGCCTGGTCCCGGAAACGAGAAGCCTACGAGGGGCCTCGCCACCGCGAGCCGGTGCGCCCGGCAACGCCGTATGCGGAATTGCATGCGCACTCGGCGTTCAGCTTTCTCGACGGTGCCTCGCAGCCCGAGGAGATGGTCGAGGAGGCGGTACGCCTTGGCCTCGAGTCCATCGCTATCACCGATCACGACGGTTTCTACGGAGTCGTGCGCTTTGCCGAGGCGGCCAGAGCTCTCGGCATCGGAACCGTGTTCGGTGCCGAACTCTCGCTGGACACACATCGATCCCGAGCCGGGGAGACCGATCCCGACGGCACTCATCTACTGGTGCTCGCTCGCGGCCAGGAGGGGTATCGCCGGCTCTCACGTCGGATCGCAGCTGCACACCTGGCAGGTGGGGTCAAAGGTAAGCCGCAGTACGACATCGACGAACTCACCGAATCGGCGGGCGGTCACTGGCAGATTCTCACCGGTTGCCGAAAGGGACATGTCCGGCAGGCGCTCTCGCGTGGTGGTCCGGAGGCGGCAGAGGCCGCGCTGCGCGCTCTCGTCGACCGGTTCGGATCCGATCGTGTCACCGTCGAACTCACCCGGCACGGCGTCGCGGACGACGACGAGCGCAACGACGCTCTCGCGACGCTGGCTCGGCGGTACGGTCTTCCGACGATCGCCACCACGGCCGCGCACTACGCCAGCCCCCGCAGCAGGAGATTGGCCATGGCGATGGCCGCTGTGCGTGCACGGAGCAGCTTGGACGAGGCTGCCGGTTGGTTGGCACCGACCGGCGGCGGACATCTACGTTCCGGGGCGGAGATGTCGGAGCTGTTCCAGCACTATCCGGGCGCGGTGCGCGGTGCCGTCGAGCTCGGCCGTGAGTGTTCGTTCGATCTGACGTTGATCGCGCCGCGCCTACCGCCGTTCGATGTGCCCGACGGATACACCGAGATCAGCTATCTTCGTCGACTCACGTTCGAGGGGGCCGCACGCCGGTACGGCTCGCAGTCGGCGAACCCGGCGGCCTATTCGCAGCTCGAGTACGAGCTCGACATCATCGAGAGGCTCGAATTCCCCGGCTACTTCCTGGTGGTCCACGACATCGTCCACTTCTGCAAGACACACGACATCCTCTGTCAGGGAAGAGGTTCGGCGGCAAACTCGGCTGTCTGCTTCGCGATCGGCATCACCAACGTCGATCCGGTGGCGAACAAGCTGCTGTTCGAGCGGTTCCTCGCACCCGAGCGCGATGGACCCCCCGACATCGACATCGACATCGAATCCGATCGTCGAGAAGAAGCGATCCAGCACGTCTACGCCAAGTACGGCCGCACTCATGCCGCTCAGGTGGCCAACGTCATCACCTATCGCGGCAAGTCCTCGGTGCGAGACATGGCCCGTGCGCTCGGCTTTTCGCAGGGGCAGCAGGACGCATGGAGCAAGCAGATCACCCGCTGGTCGGGAATCGGAGATCAGGAGGGCGACGGTATCCCCGAGTCCGTTCTCGAACTCGCGCGGCAGATCGAGGGCTTCCCTCGCCACCTCGGTATTCACTCCGGTGGCATGGTGATCTGCGATCGGCCGATCGCCGACGTCTGCCCGGTGGAATGGGCGACGATGGAGAACCGCAGTGTGCTTCAGTGGGACAAGGACGATTGTGCCGCAGTGGGTTTGGTGAAGTTCGACATGCTCGGGCTCGGCATGCTCTCGGCGCTGCACTACATGATGGACCTGATCGCCGAGCACAAGGGCATCGATATCGAACTCGCCTCGATCGACCTGTCCGAGCCCGAGGTGTACGAGATGCTGCAGCGAGCCGATTCGGTGGGGGTCTTCCAGGTCGAGTCCCGCGCGCAGATGGCCACTCTGCCGCGGCTCAAGCCGCGGAACTTCTACGATCTGGTGGTCGAGGTGGCGCTGATCCGTCCCGGTCCGATCCAGGGTGGTTCGGTACACCCGTACATCAAGCGCCGCAACGGACTCGAGCCGGTAATCTTCGAGCATCCGTCGCTCAAGAAGGCGCTCGATCGAACTCTGGGCGTTCCGCTGTTCCAGGAACAGCTGATGCAGATGGCGATCGACGTCGCCGGTTTCAGTGCCGCTGACGCCGATCAACTGCGCCGCGCCATGGGATCGAAACGGTCACCGGAGAAGATGGAACTGCTGCGGGGGCGGTTCTACGACGGGATGCGCGATCTTCACGGCATCACCGGCGCGGCGGCGGACCGAATCTACGAAAAGCTGTCGGCTTTCGCCAATTTCGGTTTCCCCGAGAGCCATTCGCAGAGCTTCGCCTCACTGGTGTTCTACTCGTCGTGGTTCAAGTTGCACCATCCGGCGGCGTTCTGTGCAGGTTTGCTGCGCGCCCAACCGATGGGTTTCTACTCACCGCAATCTTTGGTCGCCGATGCCAGGCGGCACGGTGTGCTCGTCCACGGTGCAGACGTGAACGCCAGTCTCGGCCATGCGAATCTGGAGGCGGACGGCCTCGAGATTCGCATGGGGTTGGCGGATGTGAAGTTCATCGGGACCGCAGTGGCCCAGAAGATCGTCGACGCGCGAGATGCACACGGGCCGTACACCTCGTTCCTGGACCTGACGGGACGCGTCGAACTGTCGGTTGCACAGGCGGAAGCACTTGCCACGGCAGGCGCACTCGGGTGCTTCGGCATCACACGTCGAGAGGCGCTGTGGGCTGCGGGCGCGGCAGCGGGGGAGCGTCCGGGCCTGCTTCCTGGCATCGGAGCGTCGACGAAAGCGCCTGCGCTACCGGGAATGTCGGATCTCGATCTGGCCTCGGCCGACGTCTGGGCAACCGGTGTGTCACCGGATTCCTATCCCACGCAGTTCTTTCGCGATCGGCTCGATTCATTCGGCGTGATTCCCGCGAACCGGCTGCTGCAGATTCCGGATGGCGACCGAGTGCTCGTCGGCGGAGCGGTGACGCATCGCCAACGGCCGGCCACTGCCGGAGGCGTCACGTTCATCAACCTCGAGGACGAGACCGGCATGGTCAACGTGGTGTGCTCGGTCGGATTGTGGGCCAAGTACCGCAAGTTGGCGATCACGGCTCCGGCGTTGCTGATTCGAGGCAAAGTACAGAACGCCGAGGGGGCGGTGACCGTGGTGGCAGACCATCTGCAACTGATGGATCTGCGAGTCGCATCCAGATCCAGGGACTTTCGCTGACTCCCCAGCTAAAATTTGCATAGCCTTGCCTAAGTGTTACTTTACTGCTCAACCAAAGTTCCAGTAAAGATCGAGCAATGGAGTACACCGAAGTGAGAACGTTCCGCGCCCCCCGTCTGCTTGTCGCGGCCACCGCGACCTCGCTGCTCGTGCTCGGTGCGTGCAGCACCGACTCGGCCACAGACGAATCGACCGACGCCGCAACTGTCACCATCGAGACGAACAACGGCAGCATGGAGGTTCCCGCGAATCCGGTGCGCGTGGCGGCACTGGACAACACCTCGTTCGAGACGCTTCGGGCGTTCGGTATCGAGCCGGTCGCTCTGCCCAAACCCATCATGCCGTCGACGGGCTTCGAGGAGTGGATCGACAACGATGCCATTCTCGACGTCGGAACACATCGCGAACCGAACCTCGAAGTGGTCAGCGAAGCAGAACCCGATCTCATCATCGGCGGCTACCGATTTCAGGAGTACACCGACGAGCTCGGCGAGATCGCGCCGACCATCGACATCTCGCCCGACGACGAGAACTTCGTCGACACTCTGAAGACCCAGACCGAGACACTCGGCGTCATCTTCGACAAGGAGGACCGGGCGGCCGAGATCATCGCGGCCCTCGACGCCGCGGAGGCTTCCGCCGCGGCGCAGACCACCGGGCAGACGGTGTTTCTTGCCAACGTCAACGGCGGCAAGATCGACAACGGTGCCGCGCGCATCGGTCGTCTCCTCGAACCACTCACGCTGACCGACGTATTCGCAGGGCAGGCAGGCGATGTCCATGGTGACTCGGGTTTGGCACCGGAGACCATCGCTCAGGCCAACCCCGATTGGGTGATCGTCCTGGACCGCGACGCCGCAGCGGGTGAGCCCGGTTCGTCCCCTGCCAAGGCCGTCTTCGATGCACAGGAAGCCTTCGCCGACACCACCTTCACCACCGAGGATCAGATCATCTACCTCGATCCGTTCTTCTACACCCGCGAGGGAATCCAGGCGTACACTGAAGCGTTCCAATCGATTTCGGACGCGTTCGAGAGCGCCGCGTAGGCCCCGGCGAACACCGTTCGACGCATCGCCGACATGACGAACAAGAGACTCCTGCTTGCCGCGATCGTGGTGGTCGTGACGCTGTTGACCGTGGCGTCGCTACTCGTCGGTGGATACGACATCACCGTCGCCTCGATGGTCGACGACCCCGCGGCCAGAAACATGTTCCTGATCTCGCGGGTTCCGCGCACGTTGGCTTTGATCTTCGCAGCCATGGCCATGAGCATCTCCGGGGTGATCATGCAGATGATCACCCAGAACAAGTTCGTCGAGCCGACCACCGCCGGTACGGCGCAGTGGGCCGGCCTCGGTGTTCTGGCCACATTGATCGTGTTACCCGACGCCCCGCCGATGACCAAGATGCTCATTGCCACGGTCTTCGCTCTGGTCGGCACGCTGCTGTTCGTCGGCGTGCTCCGGCGGCTGTCGGTCCGGACGACGTTGGTGGTCCCGCTCGTCGGCATCATGCTCGGCGCCGTCGTCGGGGCCGTCACCACGTTCCTCGCCGGGACTTTCGATCTGCTGCAGGCGATGTCGGCCTGGCGGTCCGGCGGGTTCAGTGGCATCGTGCGAGGGTTCTACGAACCGATGTGGGCGGTGATCGTCATTGCGGTGCTGGCATACCTGCTGGCGCATCGCTTCACAGTTGCCGGGCTCGGTAAGGAGCTCGCGACCAACGTCGGTATGAGGTACGAGCAGATCGTTCTGGTCGGAGTTGCCATGGTTGCCGTGGCGACCGGCGTCACCACGGTCGTCGTCGGGTTCATTCCGTTTCTCGGACTCATCGTGCCCAACCTGGTGTCGATGATGCTCGGCGACGACGTTCGCAAGAACCTCCCCTGGGTGGCGCTCGTCGGTGCCGGTCTGCTGCTGGCATGCGATCTCGTCGGGCGAACAGTAGTGGCACCCATGGAAATTCCCGCATCGGTCGTTCTCGGAGTTCTGGGGGCAGTCGTGTTCGTCGTTCTTATCGTGAGGCAGCGCCGATATGTCAGTGCTTAGTTCCCGTGTGGCCCCGCGCTCGGCCGGGCCGGCTCTGGGCGGACCCGAGGCCTCGCGCTTCACTCCGAGGATGCGGTTGGCGGTGCTCTCGGTGATCGTGGCGATCGCCATCGTGTGCTTTCTGTTCCTGTTCGTGCGCGGATCGTTCGCATTCGCGTTCCCTCGGCGGCTGAACATGGTGGGAGCCATGGCCGTTGCGGCGTTCACGCACGGCCTCGGCACGGTGGTCTTTCATACCGTCACCAACAACCGCATTCTGACACCGTCCATCATCGGGTTCGATTCGCTCTACACGCTGATGCAGACACTCATGGTGTTCGTCTTCGGCGGCACCGTCATCGCCAACACCGAGGGGATCCCGAAGTTGTTGGCACAGACGGCGTTGATGGTCGCACTGGCCACCGTGCTGTACGGCTGGCTGTTCTCCGGAAAGCTCGGCAGCCTGTTCCTGATGCTGCTGGTCGGCGTGGTGCTTGGTTTGGCGTTCGACAGTATCTCGACGTTTCTGCAACGCCTGCTCTCACCCACCGAATACGACATGCTCTCGGTCGAACTGTTCGGCCGACTGAGCGCTGTGAAGGGTGACTACCTGCCGTTGGCGTTCGGGGTGTGTCTGTTTGCCGGAATCGTGCTGTGGAAGCGCCGACACCACCTGGACGCACTGTTGCTCGGCCGAGAGGCAGCCATGGGGATCGGGGTGTCGTACAAGCGCGAACTGACGTCGATGCTGATGTTGATCGCTCTACTGGTGGCGTTCTCGACGGCGCTCGTGGGACCGATGACGTTCTTCGGTTTCATCGTGGCGACGCTGGCCTACCAGGTGACCGGCAGCTACAAGCACATCTACGTCCTCCCGATGGCGTTCCTGCTGGGCTTCTTGACGTTGTTGCTCGGGCAGTTCGTCATGCAGCACATTTTCTACGCCGGCGGATTCCTCACTGTCATCATCGAATTCGCCGGTGGCATCCTGTTCCTGATCATGATTCTTCGTAGGGGCACGCTGTGATCGATTTTCGTGATGTGACCAAGGCCTATCAGGACGTGGTCGTCCTCGGTCCTGTGACCGGTGCCATTGCCGAGGGCGGGATCACCTCGCTCGTCGGGCCGAACGGTGCAGGAAAATCCACCTTGCTGACGATCATCGGGCGATTGCTCGATCCGACCTCGGGCACGATCACCGTGGGCGGGATGGATGTTCGCGTCACGAAGTCTCGGGAACTCGCCAAGCACCTGTCGATCCTGCGTCAAGAGAACCACATCACCGCGCGGTTGACGGTCCGTGAGCTGGTCGGGTTCGGCCGGTTCCCGCACTCGAAGGGCAAACTCGGTCCCGAGGACGAGGCGCACGTCGACGACGCCTTGGATTTTCTGAATCTGAAGGCGCTCGAAGGGCGATTTCTGGATCAGCTCTCCGGCGGGCAGCGGCAACGAGCGTTCGTGGCGATGGTGCTGGCTCAGGACACCGAATATCTTCTCCTAGACGAGCCCCTGAACAATCTCGATCTCAAGCATTCGGTGTTGATGATGAAGCAATTGCGTCGTGCTGCAGACGAACTGGGCAAGACGATCGTGCTCGTCGTGCACGACATCAACTTCGCAGCTGCCTACTCCGACAGTATCGTCGCCATGCGCGACGGCGGCATCGTGAACACGGGCACCGCCGAGGAGATGATGCAGGACGACGTGCTGACCGAGGTGTTCGATACCCCGGTTCGCGTCCACGTCGTCGAGGGGCATCGCACTGCCGTCTATGTGCGGTAGTGGATCGGCGACGTGCACAATCGAGTGGTGAAGTTGCTGCTGATTGCCGACACTCATCTCCCGAAGCGCGCCCGTGACCTCCCCGCCGAGGTGTGGTCGGCTGTGGACGACGCCGATGTGGTGATCCACGCAGGCGACTGGGTGGACCTGGCTGCGTTCGAGGCACTCTCGCAGCGGTCGCGTCGACTGGTTGCGTGCTGGGGCAACAACGACGGCGAGGAACTGCGAGCTCTGATGCCCGAACGCGCCGACGTCCTACTCGGCGGGGTGCGGTTCACCGTGATCCACGAGACCGGTGCCGCGACGGGGCGGGAACGACGGATGGCGGAGGCGTACCCGGAAACGGACGTGCTCGTGTTCGGCCACAGTCACATACCGTGGGACACTGTCGCAGACAACGGTCTACGGCTGCTGAACCCGGGATCGCCGACGGATCGGCGTCGGCAACCGTTCTGTACGTACATGACGGCCACAGCCGAAGACGGTGCGCTCACTGACGTGGAGCTGCACCGCATCGCCCCTCGATAGTGGTGACCGAAGTACTCACATTCCGCCGGCCACCCTGATGACGGTTCCGGTCGCGTATCGCGCATCCTCGGACAACAACCACGACACCGCACCGGCGATCTCGTTCGGCACACCGGGACGGCCGAGGGGAATGCTCGACGCCATCTTCTGTGGCCGTTCACGATCGCGGTGGAAGTCGGTCTCGATGATCCCGGGTGCCACTGCATTGACGCGAATGTTCTGCGCAGCAACTTCTTTCGACAGTCCGACCGTCAGAGTATCGACAGCCGCCTTGGCCGCCGCGTAGTGGACGTACATTCCAGGACTGCCCAGGGTCGCGGCAGCGGAGGAGATGTTGACGATCGAGCCACCCGATCCGGTCATCGCTGCGATCGCATACTTGCAGCAGGTGAGTACCCCGACGAGATTCACGTCGAGGTCCGCTCTGATGGTCTCGATGTCGTTGTCCACCAGCGCCCCCACAGCCCGTGCCGAACCGGCGTTGTTCACGAGACCGGTGACTGCGCCTATCTCGGCGGCTGCGGTGAAGAGATCGATCACCGCCTGCTCGTCGGTGGTGTCGGCGCGTACGGCGATCACCGTTCGGCCGTCGGTCGACAATTCGGCGGCCAACGCTTCCGCGGCAGTGGCGTCGGAGCGATAGCCGATCACCACATCGTGCCCGTCGGACACCAACCGCCTGGACACCGCAGCACCGATTCCACGGCTTCCGCCGGTGACGACGGTCAGGGCAGGACTCATCTCTCGACAATAGCCACCGCGCAGCAGGCACAATTCATGCAGGCGCGATGCGCACGCACGGGAAAGAGGGAACCGACGTGATCGATCGACCGGAATTGGCAGCGTTTCTACGGCAGCGACGGCAGTCGCTGCAGCCGGAAGACGTCGGGCTGCCACGGGGGCAGCGCAGACGCACACAGGGCCTCCGCCGTGAGGAGGTCGCTGAGCTGTGCCACATGTCTACCGACTACTACGCACGACTCGAACGGGCTACCGGACCCGCCCCGTCGGCGCAGATGATCGCCTCCATCGCACAGGGATTGCACCTGTCGCTCGGCGAGCGTGATCACGTGTTCCGACTCGCCGGGCACAATCCTCCCGTCCGCGGGTCGTCGAGCGACCACATCAGCCCGGGAATGCTACGAATTCTGGACCGCCTGAACGACACACCCGCCGAGATCGTGTCCGAAATCGGAGAGACGCTCCGTCAGACACCGCTGGGCGCGGCACTGACCGGTGATGCCTCGCAGCGCACCGGCCCCCAGCGAAGTCTGGGGTATCGCTGGTTCACCGACCCCGAGGCCCGGCAGTCGTATCCGCCCGAAGAGCGTGCAGTGCTGTCTCGGGTGTACGCGTCGGGGCTACGCGAAATAGTCACTCTTCGCGGACCCGACTCGAGAGCTGCGCACCTGTCCACAGAGCTGCTCGAGGTCAGCGAGGAATTTCGAACCCTGTGGGCGAAACGCGAAGTGGGGGTTCACCCACCCGAGTCCAAGCGGTTTCTGCACCCGACGGTCGGCCTGCTGCAACTGAACTGCCAGACCCTTCTCGACCCCCAACAAGAGCATCGTCTGCTGGTGTACACGGCCGTCCCCGGCAGTGAAAGCTACGCCAAATTGGAGCTGCTCGCGGTGGTGGGAACTCAGGTTCTGTCCTGACGCGATCCACGGTGTCGGCCGTATCAGTGGATCGGGAAGTCCTGGATGAGCTCGTGGTAATCGTCGAACATGGGTTCTGCAGATCGAATCCGCAGATCGACACCAGCACAGGAGCTTGTCATGGGCCGCACAGCACACACATCCCTTCCCGATCTGACGGGGAAGATTGCCGTCGTCACGGGAGCAAGCGACGGGATCGGAACGGTCATCGCCACGCAGCTCGCTCGCTCCGGTGCCGAGGTCGTCATGCCGGTGCGCTCGGCCACCAAGGGGGAGCGGGCAGCCGAATCGATCCGAGTCGCGGTGCCGGGAGCGAAGGTCACCACTCGGGCGCTGGATCTGTCGTCCTTGGAATCCGTTTCCGCCCTGGTGGACGACTTGTCATCCGATGGCCGGGCGATCGACATACTCGTCAACAATGCAGGTGTCATGCAGCCACCTGCGCGTCAGGTCACCGAGGATGGATTCGAGCTGCAGTTCGGTACCAATCACCTCGGCCACTTCGCGCTCACCCTCGGTCTACTGCCGCTGCTGCGGAAAGGTAATGCGCGGGTCACCCATCAGACGAGCATTGCGGCACGGTCGGGGACCATCAATTGGGACGACCTCAACTGGGAGCGTTCCTACGACGTCATGAAGGCCTACAGTCAATCGAAGCTCGCGGTGGCTCTGTTCGCACGCGAACTCGAGGCTCGTAGTAGTGCAGGCGGCTGGGGAATCACCAGCAACATCGCTCACCCGGGAATTTCGCCGACCAACTTGCTTGCGGCACAACCGGGATTGGGGCGACCGAAGGATTCGGCCGGCAGACGATTGATCGGCGTTCTTGCCCGCGTCGGCATTGCGGGCACTGTGGACAGCGCAGCGCAGCCAGGATTGATTGCGGCCGCGGGTAGCGACGCGCGTGGGGATCAGTTCTTCGGTCCTAAGCGAATCATCGGCGGGCCACCGGCCGAGGTCGGCATGTGGAAGCCGATGCGCAGCATGGACGATGCGCGCCGCTTGTGGGGTGCATCGGAACAACTGACCGGTGTGCGGCTCTCGTCCTGAACGGCACTGGTTCCGAACAGCACTGGTTCCGAACGGTTCTCGGCCGTCACTGCGGGGTGGGCGCGGGCTCCCGGGCATGGTCGACCAGGTCGTGCACCAGCCCGTTGATGACGTCCATCTGAGTGATGACTTCGACGCGCAATCGGTCCTGCTCGTCCTCCGGCATGTCCGGGGTGTCCGGCCGGTCGAGGGACATCAATAGATCGATGTTGGTGCGCAATGCTGTCAGCGGCTCCATCAGTTCCGCGCCGGCATCGATGATCAGCTGACCCTGCCGTGCTCGCGAACGAGACAGGGAGGCCAACATCTCGTTGAAGCTGTTGGCCAGTGATGCCAGTTCGTCGTCTCCGTTGACGTCGATGGGCTCGAAATCTCCTGTGCGGGCGACGCGTTCGGTAGCGGCCCGCAGTCGCCTGACCGGTCGGAGTCCGGTGCGTGCGACGGCGGCACCGGCTACGCCTGCCAACGCGACGAGAAACGCCCCGACGAGGACCAGGGCGAGCGTGAGCTTGCCGAGAAGAGGTGACGCTCCGCTGAGAGCCTCGGCCACCAGGATCGTTTCGCCGGAATCGGTGCGCTTGGCGGAGATGTAATAGCCACGTACCTCGCGCAAGGATTGATCGACGTCACCGTCGATGACCGATATTTCCGCATCGTCCAGAACTCCGTCGGAATTGGTGAACGGCTCGGAGCCGTTCGTGGACGTCACCAAAGTCCCGTCGCTCATCGCGAAGGCGACCTTCACCGCGGTTCCCTCGGTGTCTTCGATGCCGAAGCCGAAGATATCGGCCGGAACGCCTGATGCTGCGCTGGCAATGATGGCGTCGCTGTTGCGTTCGACGCGGTCGATGATCTGTGAGCGGAGGGCCTGCTCTGCGACGAGATAGATCGCAAGAGCGCTGACTGCGACTGCCAGGGCTGCCACGCTCATCGTCAACACTCGGATGCGGCCGTGCAACGACAGTGCTCGCGGGCGAGCGGTTGCACGTGAATTGCTCATTTCTCGAGTATGCCGGTCGACGAGTGACGACCATTCTGCAGGCCACGCGGACCGACGTCGACAGTCGGCGAAGGTCGACGGTCCATCGAGTTCGTGCACCTGGGTTCGGCTTGCCGACCTTGGCGCGAGCGCCGGCACGGTCCGCCGTCCTCAGTGGAAGCCCGATCTTCAGAAGGGCGGGGTGTCGGTGTCTTCGGCTGTCGGTTCTGTTTCGGGGTCCTGGTGGTCGGGAGGGTTGGGGTAGGCGATGATGCCGGATCGTGTCGGTCGGGTGGGGATGTGTGGTGTGAGGTCGTCGCCGAGGATGGGGACAGCTGTGCCGTTGGTGGGCAGGGTGATCCGGGTGGTCTTCGAGGTCGATGTCCAGAGGATGGCTCCGCCGGGGAGCATGGTGGCGGTCCAGTAGCCGGCGGTTTTGACGCTGTGGTGGTAGTCGCAGAGGCATTGGAGGTTGTTGACGGTGGTCCAGCCTCCGCCGAGGGGGTTGGTGTGGTCGTAGGGGGTGATGTGGTCGAGTTGGCAGCGTGCGGCGGGGCGGTGGCAGCCGGGGAATCGGCAGTGTTTGTCGCGTAGTCGGACGGCTGCGGTGGTGAGGGTGTCGGGTCGGTAGATCAGGGCGCGGTCGGTGAGCGGGTCGCGAGGTACTGATTTTCCGAGGGTGGGATCGGCTGCGATAGCAGCTTCGAGTGCAGCGGCGAGCGATGCGTTGCCGGGGTAGATGCCACTGGCTGTACAGCTACCGCGGTTGCCCGAACGCCCGAGTCCCGACTGGTTCAAGGCGGCGTGGTTCAGGGCGGCGCGGTTCAGTGTCGGGAGATCGAGGGCAGAGCTGTGCCGTGTGCCCCGGCCGACGGGGGTGTGGGTGCAGAACAGGGCTGCGGCGGAGGTCAGCGATTGGGTCCGTCGTGGCCTGTCCTCGTCTCCGCTGAAGTCGGGTGGAGCTGGATCTGCCGCTGGATGGGCAGGGGTGTCCTCGGTCTGACCCTCCAGCGGAGCCGGTGAGGTTGTCGTCCCCGGCGGCGGCGCAGGTGCTTGTGCTGGATCGGGTGTCGAACTCGACGTGTCGATCGGACCTCGGGCCGATGTTGCAGGCGATGATGCTGGACCGGAGCCGCGGTCGGGTTCTGTTTCCTGACGGGAAGCAGATGATCCTTCCGCTGCAGACGCTGGCGCTGGAGTGGTGCTCGCATCGGTGTCGGTTGTCTCGGTCGTGTTTGTCGACGAAGCCCTGTTCGGTGCCGATGGTGATGCTGCGGTCGACTTCGTTACTGACTTCGCGTCGGGCTTTGCTTCCGCCTTCGTAGTCGCTGTATCCGACTCCTGCTGCTGGTCTGTCGGTGTTCGTTCCCATTCCCCTGTTTCCGGGTTCTGGTGTGCGAGGCCGAGGGATTCGGCCAGGGTGACGGCTTCGGTGAGCAGGATCTGCCAGTGACTGTTGCGTGCCAGCTCCTGCGCGAGGTCGGGGTCGATGGAACCGTGCCCGGCGAGGTAGGCGGGGTTGGCGAGCAGTCCGATGAGGGTGGCGATGTCGACGGTGATCATCGTCAACGGCACCCGCCGATCCGGCAACGCGGTGTCGTTCTTCGGGCAGTCGGGGCGGTGGCACAGGCAGGCCAGTCGGGGTTCGCCGTGCATGCGGGCCATGAACGCATCACAGAGGCGTTCTTTCTTCCCGCGCGGGTCTTTCGGGCAGAGGGTGTCGGCCATTTCTTCGAGGAGTTGCCATGCGGTGGCGGCTTCGGGTGCGGTCAA